>NZ_JBFXGV010000041.1:0-32135 GCF_050177655.1 Paenirhodobacter sp. | reverse complement strand
AGTGCGATGCGCAGCGCCTCGCGCGCGGCGGGCTGCCAATGCGCGGGGTCGATCAGCCCGGCAAGGCCGAAGCGCCCGCCGCCGCCGTGCGAGCCCGATTCGCGCCGCCCGTTCTCCTCGACGATGACGGCGACGCTGACCCGCGCCATCGGGCGGATGTCGCTGACGAGGCCGCCGTCGGGGCGCAGGATGAACACCTCCTGATGGCTCGCCGCGACCGAGGCGGAGACCTGCACCACGCGGCTGTCCAGCGCGCGGGTGAAGGCGTCGATCTCGCGCAGGATGTCGATTTTCGCGGCAAAGCTCGCATCCGCCATCGGATCGGCGTCGGTATAAAGGTGCCGGTTGGTGCCCGCGGGCGGGGGCGCCATCACGCCGCCGCCGTCGCCCACCGCAAGCCGCGCCGTCTCCGCCGCGCGCCGCAGCGCCGCCTCGGAGATCTCGGTCGAATGGGCATAGCCCGCGACCTCGCCCTTCACCGCGCGCAGCCCGAAGCCTTCGGAGGCGTCATAGGAGGCGGTCTTCACCCGGCCGTCGTCGAAGATCAGCGCCTCGGACCGGCGCCGTTCGAGGAACAGCTCGCCATCCTCGGCCCCGGCGGTCGCCTCGCCCAGGATCTTCTGCGCGGTGGCCTCGTCGATCAGCGTCTCGAAAGGGGCGAAGCGGTCGGTGCTCATGCGGTCCTCGCTCTGGCTCGCGCGAAAAGCGACAGATTGTCGCAGCTTTTTCTTGTCGGGCCGAAAATGATGTGGTCTCAATAGATGTATCGGCGGGGCCGGGCGAAGGGAAGCGCCCGTTTTTGCCGGGGCGGCACGGGAGAGCCGCCCGAGGGAGGATACATGCGACTTGCGAAGGTCGGCTGCGGTTTCGCGGCCCTGATAAGCTATGCCCTGATTGCGGGGCAGGTGCAGGCCCAGGACATGATCAAGGGGCTGCCGGTAATCGGCGCACCACATCTTGGGGGTGTCGGCTTCCAGCCGGCCTCTTCCGAGCTGGCGATCGACCAGCAATGGCTCGATCACATGCTGCTGGTCATCATCTCGGTGATCGTGGTCTTCGTCACCGCGCTCCTGCTCTTCGTCGCCTTCCGCTTCCGCCAGGGGGCGAACCCGACACCGGCGCGCTTCACCCACAACACGCCGCTGGAAATCACCTGGACGCTGGCGCCGATCCTGATCCTTGTCGTGATCGGGTCGTTCTCACTGCCCACGCTCTGGAAGCAGCAGGAGATCCCGAAGGGCGACATCACCATCAAGGTCGCGGGCAACCAGTGGTTCTGGAGCTACGAATACCCCGACGAGGGGGTGAGTTTCGACGCGCTCAAGCTCGAAAAGGAAGACCTCGCCGCGAATGGCTACGCGCCGGACGAATATCTTCTGGCCGTCGACAATGCGGTCGTCGTGCCGCTCGGGCACAAGATCGTCATGCAGCTCACCGGCAATGACGTGATCCACAGCTGGACGATCCCGGCCTTTGCCGTGAAGCAGGATGCCGTGCCCGGCCGCATCGCGCAGCTCTGGTTCGATACCGAACGCGAGGGGATCTATTTCGGCCAGTGTTCCGAGCTTTGCGGGCAGGGTCACGCCTATATGCCGATCGTGGTCAAGGTCGTGCCCGAGGCGATCTATGCGCAATGGATCGAGCGCGCGAAGGCCGGTTTCCCCGAGGGGCAGGAGATCGACGTCGCCGCCTGGCACGCGGCGCAGTCCGTCAAGCTGGCCGAGAACTGAGGCGCCCATGAGCGATATCGGTTTCCAGGGACGGGCGGCGACGGGCGAGGCGGGCTTTGGCGATTTCGTCGCGCTGCTCAAGCCGCGGGTGATGTCGCTCGTCGTCTTCACCGCGCTCACCGGGCTGATCGTGGCGCCCGCGCCGGTGCATCCTTTCGTGGGCTTCGTCGCGGTGCTTTTCATCGCGCTCGGCGGTGGCGCCTCGGGCGCGCTGAACATGTGGTATGACGCCGATATCGACCGGGTGATGCGCCGCACGCGGTCGCGCCCGGTACCTGCGGGCCGGATCAGCGAGGGCGAGGCGCTGGGCTTCGGCCTGACGCTTGCGGGCATCTCCTGCGTGATGCTGGCGCTTGCCGCCAATCTCTTCGCCGGGGCCTTTCTCGCCTTCACGATCTTCTTTTACGTCGTCGTCTACACGATCTGGCTGAAGCGCCGCACGCCGCAGAACATCGTGATCGGCGGCGCCGCCGGGGCCTTTCCGCCGATGATCGGCTGGGCGGTGGCGACGGGGGGGATCAGCCTCGAATCCGTGGCGATGTTCATGGTGATCTTCCTCTGGACGCCGCCGCATTTCTGGTCGCTCGCGCTGTTCATGCGTGACGATTATTCCAACGCCGGCGTGCCGATGCTGACCGTCACCCATGGCCGGCGCCACACCCGCGGCCAGATCCTCGCCTATACGCTCATCCTCGCCCCCGTCGCGATCGGCACCGCCTTCACCGCGATCGGCGGGCCGGTCTATCTCGCCGTTTCCGTGCTGCTCAACGCGCTTTTTATCCGCGGCGCCTGGCGGCTTTGGCGGCGCGACGAGGCTGTGGCGGAGGGTGAGAAATACGCGGCCGAGAAGCGGTTCTTCTATTTCTCGCTGCTCTATCTCGCAGGGCATTTCGCCGCGCTTCTGGCCGAGAAGGCGCTGCATCTCATCGGCTTTGGAGGGCTCTGACATGGCACTCGCCCGCGATCACGAGCTGCATCAGCGTCGCCTCTCGCGCAATCTGGGCCTCGGCCTCGTGCTCCTCGTCTTCGTCTTTCTCGTCTTCGGGCTGAGCTTCGTGAAGGTCTCGCAGGGCGACCGGATGCACGCCTATGACGCCCCTCAGGCGGCAGCAAAGGCCGCCGCGCGGGGCCAGCCATGAGCGCCAACAGCCGCATCCTCTTCCGCCTGCTCGGCGTGATCCTCTTCATGGGCGCGGCGGCCTGGGCGGCGGTGCCTTTCTACAGCTGGTTCTGCCGCACCACCGGCTATGGCGGCACCACGAACGTCGCAGAGGCGGGCTCCGACGAGGTGCTCGATCAGACGATCGAAGTGCGTTTCGACGCCAATGTCGCGCGCGGCATGCCGTGGAAATTCCGCCCGGTGCAGAACACGATGACGCTCCGCATCGGCGAGACCGGCCTCGCCTTCTTCGAGGCGGAGAACACCTCCGACCGCGTCGTCGCCGGCACCGCGGCCTATAACGTCGCCCCCGATACCGCCGGCTATTACTTCGACAAGATCCAGTGTTTCTGCTTCACCGAGCAGGTCTTGCAGCCGCATGAAAAGGTCGAGATGCCGGTGAGCTTCTACGTCGATCCGGCGATCACCCGCGACCCCGACACCGACCGCATCCATTCGATCACGCTCTCCTACACCTTCTACGAAACCCCCTTGCCCGACGGGCGGCAGGCGCAGGCCGCCCCCGCCCCCCGCCCGCCCGTGAACTGAGTGCCGAGACCCGGAGGCCCGCCATGTCGCAGACCCGAAACCACGATTATCAGATCCTGCCGCCCTCGATCTGGCCGCTCCTGAGCGCGGTCGGCGCCGTCATCATGCTTTCGGGCGCGGTGATGTGGATGCAGCACGTCACCCCCTTCGTCTTCGTCGCGGGGCTGCTGATCGTGCTTTACTGCATGTATGGCTGGTGGTCCGATGTCGTGCAGGAGGGCGAGGAGGGCGACCATACCCCCGTCGTGCGCATTGGGCTGCGCTATGGTTTCATCCTCTTCATCATGTCGGAGGTGATGTTCTTCGTCGCCTGGTTCTGGAACTTCTTCAAGAACGCGATGTATCCGCTCGGCCCCGAGTATCCGCTCAAGGACGGGGTGTTCCCGCCGGCGGGGACCGAGGTTTTCGATCCCTGGCATCTGCCGCTGATCAACACCGTGATCCTGCTTCTGTCGGGCGTCACGTTGACCTGGGCGCATCATGCGCTCGTGCAGGAGAACAACCGCCGCGACGCGATCAACGGGCTGATCGCGACGGTGATTCTCGGCGCCTCGTTCACCGCGCTGCAGGCCTATGAATATTCCCACGCGCAGCAGGCGATCGGCACCGGCTCGATCTACTGGGACACGTTCTTCATGGCGACGGGCTTTCACGGCGCCCATGTCATCATCGGCACGATCTTCCTCCTCGTCTGCCTGATCCGGCTTTTGAAGGGGCAGATGACGCCCGAGCAGCATGTCGGCTTCGAGGCGGCGGCCTGGTACTGGCATTTCGTCGATGTCGTCTGGCTCTTCCTCTTTGCCTCGATCTATATCTGGGGCGGTGCCTGAGGCCCTCCGGATGCGCTCGGGAAGCGCGCGGCGGCGCGAGGGTGCCCCCCCTCGCGCCGTTTCCCTGAGGAGCCGATGAAACGCTATCTTTTCCCCCTGATCCTCGGCCTTGTCGGCGTGACGATCCTGCTCGAGCTCGGCTTTTGGCAGCTGCGCCGCCTCGCCTGGAAAGAGGCGATGATCGCCGAGATCACCGCCAGCATCGACGGCCCCGCGCAGGATCTGCCCGGCCCGGGGACTGCAACGAAACCGCTGAAATACACCCCGGTCCAGATCGTCGGCGCCACCACGGGCGAGGAGATCCTCGTGCTCACCGGCGAAAAGGACGTCGGCGCTGGTTACGAGGTGATCTCCGCCTTCGAGACGGGGGAGGGGCGGCGCCTGCTCCTCGATCGCGGCTTCATCGCGGAGGAGGCGAAAACCGCCCCGCGCCCCGCCACCGCGATGATCGTCACCGGCAATCTGCACTGGCCGGAGGAGCGCGACAGCTTCACCCCCGACCCTGATGCCAAAACCGGCATCTGGTTCGCCCGTGACGTGCCGGCGATGGCCGCCGCGCTGAAGACCGAACCGATCCTTGTCGTCGCGCGGCAGATCGAGGGCGACGCGCAGGGCGTCGAGACGCGCCCGCTTGGCCTCGAGGGCATCCGCAACGATCATCTGCAATATGCGATCACCTGGTTCTCCCTTGCCCTTGTCTGGTTGGGGATGACCGGCCTTCTCCTCTGGCGTGTCCGGCGGCGAACCGCCGGCGCCTAGGGGCGATCAGTCAAGCTTCCTGAGGCGGGTGAAGCTCTTGATCAGTTCCCGTCCCGGCACCTTGGAGACCCGCTTTTTGCCGTCGGGGGAGGTTTCCAGCCCGGCCTTCAGCGCCTGCCGGACACGATAGCCGATGTTCTGGTTCAGCGACCATTTGCGGGCGTTCTTCTCGGCGAATTCGTTGCCGCCGACATAGAGGCGATAATCCGCCAGCCAGTTCGGATCCTTCTGGCAGGCCTGGATGGCGCGCAGCGTGATATCGGGAGAGAAGCCTTCGGTTTCGTCGATCTCGACGGCCATGTCGGCGACGCGGTTGCTGATGTCTCGATAGAGGGAAAGCATCTTCTTTTCCTCCGGGGGGATGAAATCGGTTTTCAGGGCATGTTCGATGAGGAGCCAGCGCATGTGATCCTGCGCGTCGCGCCGCACCTCCTCCGCTTCGCGGGCGAGCGCGTCGAAGACGGTCGCGGGCAGGCTGAGGGAGAATTTCCGTGCGTCATTTTCTTCGCTCATTCCGGGCCTCCTGGTCTCCTAGTATGGATGTTTACTACAGGTATGAAATACATCCGCCAACGAAATTCTTCTTTTTCGTACCTAGGGGCGACGGGTGCTGCCATAGGCGAGTTTCATCAGGGGCATTCTCTTGGGGATGACAGCGTTTCTCATCTGGCGTATCAGGCGGGAACGGAATTGAAGGGCGAATGATGCGCTATATCTCGACCCGGGGTCAGGCCCCGGCCCTGAGCTTCGGCGAAGCCATGCTGACCGGCCTCGCGCGTGACGGCGGGCTTTACGTCCCCGAGACGGTCCCCACGATGACACCGGCGGAAATCGCCGCGCTCGCGGGGCAAAGCTACGAGGAGGTCGCCTTCCGTGTGATGCGCCCCTTCGTCGCCGAGACCTTCTCGGAAAACGAGCTGCGCGGCGCCATCGCGCGCGCCTATGCGGGCTTTGGCCATGTCGCGCGCGCGCCGCTCGTCCAGCTCGAACCCGGGCATTTCCTGCTCGAGCTCTTCCACGGCCCGACGCTCGCGTTCAAGGATTTCGCGATGCAGATCATCGGGCAGCTGTTCCAGATCGAGCTCGCGAAACAGGGCCGCCGCGTGACCATCGTCGGCGCCACCTCCGGTGACACCGGTTCCGCCGCGATCGAGGCCTTCAAGGGGCTCGACAATGTCGATGTCTTCATCCTCTTCCCGCATGGCCGGGTGAGCGAGGTGCAGCGCCGCCAGATGACGACGCCCGCCGAGGCGAACGTGCATGCCCTGGCCCTCGACGGCACCTTCGACGATTGCCAGAACCGGCTGAAGGACATGTTCAACGACTTCGCCTTCCGCGACGAGGTGGGCCTTGCCGGGGTGAACTCGATCAACTTCGCCCGCGTGCTGGCGCAGATCGTCTATTACTTCACCGCGGCCGTTTCGCTTGGCGCGCCGGAGCGGGCGATCTCCTTCACCGTGCCCACCGGCAATTTCGGCGACATCTTCGCGGGCTTCCTTGCCAAGGAAATGGGCCTGCCGATCGACAAGCTGGTGATCGCGACGAACCAGAACGACATCCTGCACCGCTGCCTGACGACGGGCGAGTACCGGATGGACGGGGTGAAACCCTCGATCTCGCCCTCGATGGATATCCAGATCTCCTCCAACTTCGAGCGCGCGCTGTTCTGGGCCTATGGCCGTGACGGTAAGGCCGTGGCGCAGCTGATGGAGGAGCTGAAGACCGCGGGCGGGTTCACCGTGTCGCAGGGCGCGCTGCAAAGCCTGCGTGAGACCTATGCCTCGGGCCGCGTCTCGGAGAAGGAAACCTCCGCGACGATCGCCGAGGAAGTCACCCGCTCGGGCGAACTCCTTTGCCCGCATTCCGCGGTCGGCGTGCGCGTGGGCCGCGCCCATCTCGCGCCGCCCGTTCCGATGGTGACGCTCGCCACCGCGCATCCGGCGAAATTCCCCGACGCGGTCGAGGCCGCGACCGGCATTCGCCCGCCTCTGCCGCCGCGCATGGCCGACCTCTTCGACCGGCCCGAGCGCGTGGCGCGGGTGCCCAACGACCTCGCCGCGCTTGAGGCGGTCGTCCGCGAAGGGCGTCGCGCATGATCGAGATCACCACGCTTTCGAACGGGTTGCGCGTCGTCACCGAGGCGATGCCGGGCCTTGCCTCGGCCTCGATCGGGATCTGGGTGCTGGCCGGTGGCCGGCACGAGCGCCCCGAACAGAACGGCATCGCGCATTTCCTCGAACATATGGCGTTCAAGGGCACGAAGACGCGCACGGCGCTGCAGATCGCCGAGGCGATCGAGGATGTCGGCGGCTATATCAACGCCTATACCTCGCGCGAGATGACCGCCTATTACGCCCGCGTGCTCGGCCCCGACGTGCCGCTCGCGCTCGACGTGATTTCCGACATCGTGCTGAACCCGGTCTTCGATCAGCGCGAGATCGAGGTCGAGCGCAACGTGATCCTGCAGGAGATCGGGCAGGCGCTCGACACCCCCGACGACATCATCTTCGACTGGCTGCAGGAGGCCGCCTATCCCGACCAGGCGATCGGGCGCACCATCCTTGGCCCCTCGGAAAAGGTCGCGAAATTCGGGCGCGAGGATCTCTCGCGCTTCGTCTCCGAACATTACGGTCCCGATCAGATGATCCTTTCCGCGGCGGGCGCCGTCGATCACGCGGCGATCGTGAAACAGGCCGAGGCGATCTTTGCCACCCGCCCCGCGATCCTGCAGGCCGCGCCGCAGATCGCGCGCTGGGAAGGCCGCGAGCGGCGCGAACTGAAGGAGCTCGAGCAGGTGCATTTTGCGCTGGCCTTCGAGGGGCCGGCCTATCGCGACGCCGATCTCTATACCGCGCAGGTCTATGCGACGGCGCTCGGCGGCGGCATGTCCTCGCGCCTCTTCCAGAAAATCCGCGAGGAGCGCGGCCTGTGCTATTCGATCTTCGCGCAGGCGGGGGCCTATGACGACACCGGCATGGTTACGGTCTATGCCGGCACCTCCGAGGAGGAGGTCGCGGGGCTTGCCGATCTGACGATCGACGAGCTCAAGCGCGCCGCCGACGACATGACCGAGGCGGAGGTCGCCCGCGCCCGCGCGCAGATGAAGGCGGGGCTGCTGATGGGGCTCGAAAGCCCCTCGTCCCGCGCCGAGCGGATGGTGCGCAACCTCGCGATCTGGGGCCGGGTGCCCGGGCTCGACGAGGTCGCCGAGCGGATCGACGCGGTCAGCCGCGACGCGGTGCGCGACTATGCCGGCCGGATGATCGCGCAGGAGCGCAACGCGCTCGCGCTTTACGGCCCGGCCGGGGCGGCGCCCGATCTCGACCGGCTGCGGCGGAGGCTTGCCGCCTGATGTTCATCGGTCGCCGGAAGCCGCGGGTCGAGACGGAGCGGATGACGCTGCGCCTGCCGATGCATTCCGACTTCCGCGACTGGTCCGAGCTGCGCGCCGAAAGCCACGATTTCCTGATCCCCTGGGAGCCCTCCTGGTCGGAGGATCACCTCTCGCGCAAGGCCTTCGCCAACCGGGTCTACTGGTCGGCGCGGGTCGAGGCGGCGGGCACCGCGGTGCCCTTCTTCATGATCCGGCGCGAGGACGGGCGCGTGCTCGGCGCGCTCACGCTCGACAATATCCGCCGTGGCCCGGCGCAGGCCGGCACGCTCGGCTATTGGGTGGGGGCGCGTTACGCGCGGCAGGGCTACATGCGCGAGGCGATCGCGGCGCTCGTCCATTACGCCTTCGGCATCCTCGATCTGAGCCGGATCGAGGCGGCCTGCCTGCCGGAAAACGCCGCCTCGCGCGGGGTGCTGGAGAAATCCGGCTTCAAATACGAGGGCGTCGCGCAGGCCTATCTGCAGATCAACGGCCGCTGGCGCAACCATGTGCTCTATTCCAACCTGCGGGCGGACCGGCGCGGGCGCACCGACATCGGCTGACACCGCTTTCCGCCTTCCGGTCGGCGGGGGGCGCCTGTAAGGTCGCGCCATGACGAAGACCCCCGCGAAAGTGCAATTCTCCGAAGATCAGGCCGAGGCCTGGGATGCCGTGGCCGAGGCGCTCGAGGCCGCGGGCGTCGATATCGTCGAGGGCACGCTTTTGCCCGAGGGCGGCGATCCGCGGGTGCTTTCGGTGATCGGCAAGGCGGGTTCGGGCAAGACGCTGCTGCTCGCCGAGCTTTACCGCTCCCTCGAAGAGACCGGGGTCGAGATCGTCTCGGGCGATTTCGAGGGGCGTCGGCGCAAGGAGCGCCGCTCGCTCGCGATCCTCGCGCCGACGAACAAGGCGGCCTCGGTCCTGCGCACGCGCGGCGTGCCGGCGACGACGATCCACCGCATTCTTTATACCCCGGTCTATGACCCGGAATATGAGCGCATCGCCGAATGGCTCGCGGGGCAGGGGGAGCGGCCGAACCTCGACCTTTTGCGCATCGACGGGCTTACCGATGCCGCGCTTGATCGCGCAAAGGCGTTTTACGAGACGAACAAGTCGATCCCCGGCGCGCTCGCCTCGGCGGGGCTGCGCGGATCGGATTTCATCCAGGGCTGGAAGCGGCGCGAGGATCCGCTCGACATCGGTTTCGTCGACGAGGCCTCGATGCTCGACGAACGCCAGTTCGACGACCTGCGCGAGATCTTCCCGACGCTGGTGCTCTTTGGCGATCCGGCGCAGCTCGCCCCCGTCAACCAGTCGGGTCACATGTGCTTCGAGCGCCTGCCCGAGCCCGCGAAACACGTCCTGCACCGCATCCACCGGCAGGCCGACGACAACCCGATCCTCGATCTCGCCCATGCGCTTGCCGACGACAGCCTCGATTTCTACGCTTTCGAGCGGATGATCGAAGCGGCGGCCAAGCGCGACGAGCGTGTCGTCTGGGCCGAGCGGGTCGAAAGCGATCTGATGGCGCGCTCGCCGGTGCTCGTGTGGCGCAACGCGACGCGGATTCGGCTGATCAACGCCTTCCGCGCGGCCCATGGCGCGCCCGCGGATGCGCTTTTGCCGGGTGAGCCGCTGATCTGCGACGGCATCGAGCTGCCGCTCAAGCATCGCAAGAAACGCATCGACCTCGAGGCGCGCGGCCTGATCAAGGGCGCGCAGGTGATCTACCTCGGCCCCGGCAAGAAGCCCGGCTTCTCGCGGCTGCATGTGATCGGCGCCGAGGATCCGCGCCTCTCCGCCGCCTCGATCATCAAGATCGAGATGCCCGACGAGGAGGAGCCCTTCATCCCCTATGCCGCGCGGATGGGCGCGGCCTTCCTGCATGGCGCGGCGGTCACGATCCACAAGGCGCAGGGCAGCCAGTGGCCCGATGTGCAGGTCTTCGCCCCCGACCTCTACGCGGCCTTCCGCGCCGGGCGGACCGAGGCGGGCATCCCCCTTTGGAAACGCCTCGCCTATGTCGCGATCACCCGCGCCGAGCATCGCCTGCTTTGGGTGACGAAGGCGCGGCTTGCGCGCCCCTCCGGCCCGCTTGGTATCGACGATCTGCCCACGGGCGGCGCGGCGCTGCGGCTCGAACGCGAAGGCGAAGGCGAGGAGTGACTTCCCCTTCCCCCGCCGGCGGCATAGTCTGAGCGCAATTACAGGAGGCCCCGATGCGTTGCGTTTTCGTCCAGTTCCGCTGCCACCCCGGCAAGACCTATCAGGTCGCCGACGCGATCTATGAGCGCGAGGTGGTGAGCGAGCTCTATTCGACCTCGGGCGAGTTCGATCTGCTCGCCAAGGTCTATGTGCCCGACGAGGTCGACATCGGCCATTACCTCAACGAGAAGCTCTTCGACATCGAGGGCATCGGGCGCACGCTCACCACGATGACCTTCAAGGCGTTCTGAGCCGCGGGGGGCGTCAGGCGCGCAGCCGCCGGAACGCCTCCGCCGCCGCCCAGCCGGCAAAGACCGCGAGCGCGAGCGAGAGCACGCCATAGACCGCCGCATGCTGGCGCGAGAGCATATAGAGCCAGCGTTCGAGCCCGACGCGCCGCACCGAG
Source organism: Paenirhodobacter sp. (assembly GCF_050177655.1). NCBI lineage: Bacteria > Pseudomonadati > Pseudomonadota > Alphaproteobacteria > Rhodobacterales > Paenirhodobacter > Paenirhodobacter sp. Next base: position 21,124 of record NZ_JBFXGV010000041.1, on the reverse strand, counting down.
ATCGCGGCCTGATAGTGATCGACGAGCTGGCCGTCGCGCAGAAGAAAGATCCGCGTCTTGTAATCGCCCTCGATCAGGTTCGCGGGCAGGTCGAAATCGGCGCGGAAAAGCGTGCTGTCGACGATCGTCACCGCCCCCACATGTTCGCTGTAAAATCCCTCGCGCTCGCGGATGCGCAAGAGCGCCTCGGTGAAGGGACGCGCATCCTCGACCTCGAGCGGCCCGGCGAAGGCGCGCATCGCGAGCGGGATCGAGATCCGCTGCTGCACGTCGACCGCCGGATCGAGGATCTCGGCGAGCGGCGCGGAGGAGGAAACGGCGTAATAGCTGGGCGCCGCGGCGACGCGCACCTTTTCCGTGTTCACCCAGATCCCGAATTCGCGGCTCTTGCGGCGGATCGTGACCTCCTGCGAGGGGCCCTCGAGGGTGACGACGATGCCAAGCTTGCCCGGCGGCAGCGGCGCATCGCGCTGCACCGCGCCATAGATCAGGATCGAGGAGCCGTTGAAGGCCGCGGTGATGCCGATATTGTCGTTGCTCAGCCCGGCGACGACGTTCTCGGCCCGGGCGGGCAGCGCGCAAAGCAGCAAAAGGAGCAGGAGACGGATCATCCCCGGTTCCCCGATTGCAGCGAGAAGAGCTCCGAGGGGCGGAGCAGCAGGTCGAGCCCGAGTTTCAGCGCCACCGCGATCACCAGAAGCGCAAGCAGGATGCGCAGCTGCTCGGCGTTGAGCTTCGCCCCCATCCGCGAGCCGATCTGCGCCCCGATCACGCCGCCGACGATCAGCATCAGCGCGAGCATGACATCGACCGACTGGTTGGTGATCGCATGCATCAGCGTGGTGAAGGCGGAGACGAAGAGGATCTGGAACAGCGAGGTGCCGATCACCACCTTCGTCGGCATGCCAAGCAGGTAGATCATCGCCGGCACCATGATGAAGCCGCCGCCCACGCCCATGATCGCGGCGAGCACGCCGACCGCCATGCCGACGAGCGCCGGCGGGATGACCGAGATGTAAAGCCCCGAGGCGCGGAATTTCAGCTTCAGCGGCAGCTTGTGGACCCAGCCGTGCTGATGCCGCTTCACCCGCGGCGGCCCGCCCGCCTTGCGCGCGCGGCGGATCGTGCGCACCGCCTCCTGCAGCATCAAAAGCCCGATCGAGCCGAGAAAGACGACATAGGCGAGCTGCACCGCGAGGTCGATCTGGCCGAGCTTCGTGAGCAGGTTGAACACCCAGATCCCGGCGGCGGAGCCGATCAGGCCGCCGACCAGCAGCACGAGCCCCATCGGCACATCGACCGCCTTGCGCTTGAACTGCGCGAGCACGCCGGAGACGGAGGAGGCCACCACCTGGTTCGCGCCGGTGGCGACGGCGACGGTGGGCGGGATGCCAATGAAGAAGAGGAGCGGCGTGATCAGGAAGCCGCCGCCCACGCCAAAGAGACCCGAGAGCAGACCGACCACCCCGCCGAGCCCCAGAAGAACGAAGATGTTGACCGAGACTTCGGCGATGGGGAGGTAGATCTGCATGGCGACCCGGCGACTTTGTCTCAGGTTGCCCTTGCGGGAGCGGCCTGTCAAATGACGGTTTCGGGCGTCTCAGAGAGAATGCAGGAATTTCCGCAGGATGCGCTCGAATTTGGCAGCGCCGAGCGGGGCCATCGCCTTGGTGTGCTCATGGCTGATGTTTTCCGCCGAAAGGCCGGCGCCCATGTTCGTCATCACCGAGACGGCGGCGACGCTGAGGCCGAGGAAGCGCGCGAGGATCACCTCGGGCACGGTCGACATGCCCACCGCATCGGCGCCGAGCACCTTCGCCGCGCGGATCTCGGCCGGGGTCTCGAAGGAGGGGCCGGAGAACCAGCAATAGACCCCTTCGGCGAGCGCGATCCCCTCGGCCTCGGCCGCGGCCTTGAGGGCGGCGCGCATCGTCGGATCATGCGCCTCGGTCATCGGCACGAAACGCGCATCGGTCGGCTCGCCGATCAGCGGGTTGGTGCCGGCGAAAGCGATGTGATCGTTGAGCAGCATCAGATCGCCGGGCGGAATGTCGCTGCGCAGCGAACCCGCGGCATTGGTCAGCAGCAGCTTCTCGCAGCCGAGATCGCGCAGCACCTCGAGCGGCAGGCGCATCTCGGCCGGGTTGCCGTGCTCGTAATAATGCACCCGCCCGCCGAAGACCGCGACGCGCACGCCCTCGAGCTGGCCTACCACCAGCTTCGGGTTGTGGCCGGAGACGCTCGCCTGCGGAAAGCCCGGAAGCTGATCGTAGGGGATCGCGACGCCCTCGACCTCCTCGGCCAGATGGCCGAGGCCCGAGCCGAGGATCAGGCCGATTGCGGGGGGCGCCTCGCCTGCGAGGCTGCGGATGAGGGCGGCGAGCTCAGCGCTCCTTGACATAGGGTTGTCCTCCGGCACGGGGACCGATCGCGCGCCCGATGAAGCCGGCCAGCACGATGACGGTCAGGATATAGGGCAGCGCGTCGAGGAAGGAGACCGGGATCTTCATGTGCAACGCGCCTTCCAGCACATCGGGGCGCAGCGCGATCGCCTGCAAAAAGCCGAAGAGCAGCGTCGCCCAGAGCGCATACCATGGCCGCCACTTGGCGAAGATCAGCGCGGCAAGCGCGATATAGCCGCGCCCCGCGGTCATCTCGCGCCCGAAGCCCGCCTGCAGCGAGGTCGCCATATAGGCGCCGGCAAGGCCGCACAGCAGGCCGGTGATCGCCACCGCCGTATAGCGCAGCCGGATCACCGAGACGCCGGCGGTATCGACCGATTCCGGGTTCTCGCCCACCGCGCGCAGCCGCAGGCCAAAGCGCGTGCGGTAAAGCACCCACCAGGTCGCGGGCACCGCGAGAAGCGCGATATAGACGAGGATCGAATGGCCCGAGAGCACCTCGGCATAGAAGGGGCCGATCACCGGGATCGCGCCGGCGCTCTCCGTGCCGGGCAGCGTGATCGGGGTGAACCGCGCGGCGCCCGCAAGCGGCGGCGTGCGCCCGCCCTGCTTGAAGAGCGATTGCGCGATCAGCACGGTCGCGCCCGAGGCCACGAAATTGAGCGCGACGCCCGAGATCAGCTGGTTGCCGCGGAAGGTGATCGAGGCGATGCCATGCACGATGGCGAAAAGCATCGAGGCGACGATGCCGGCGCCGAGCCCGACCCAGGCCGAGCCGCTCAGGTAAGCCGCCGCACCCGAGGCCATCGCGGCGGCGAGCATCTTGCCCTCGAGCCCGATGTCGAAGATCCCCGAACGTTCGGAGAAAAGCCCGGCAAGACAGGCGAGCAAGAGCGGCGTGGCGAGCCGCAGCGAGGAGCCGAAGACTTCGAGAAAGGTTCCGTAATCCATCACGCGGCCTCCTTCGCGGCGCGGAAGAAGGGCGAGAGCATCATCCGCACCATCGTGTCGAGCGCGCCGGTGAACAGGATCACGAGCCCCTGCAACAGCAGCCGCAGCTCGATCGGGATCGAGGTCATCAGCCCCATCTCCGCCCCGCCCTGATAGAGGAAGCCGAAGAGCAGCGCGGCGAGGAAGACGCCGAACGGATGGTTACGCCCCATCAGCGCGACGGCGATGCCGATGAAACCCGCCCCCTCGGCCGAGTTCTGCACCAGCCGATGCGCCTCGCCCATCACGTTGTTGATCGCCATCATCCCGGACAGCCCGCCGGAAATCAGCATCGAGAGCATGATCACCTTCACCGGCGAGATGCCGGCGTAAAGCGCCGCGCTTTCGGATTTGCCGAAGGCGCGGATCTCGTAGCCAAGGCGGGTGCGCCAGAGCAGCGCCCAGACCGCGACGCAGGCGGCCAGCGCGATGAAGAAGGTCACATTCGCCGGCACCCGCTTCGAGAACACGAGGTCAAGCAGCGGGATCTGCCCGAAGTTCGGGATCTTCGCGCCTTCGGGGAAGCGCGCCGTGGCCGGGTCCATCTGCCCCACCGGGCGCAGCACCTCGACGAGGAGATACACGATCAGCGCAGCGGCGATGTAGTTGAACATGATCGTGGTGATCACGATATGGCTGCCGCGCTTCGCCTGCAGCCAGGCCGGGATCGCCGCCCAGGCCGCACCGAACACCGCCGCGCCGACGGTCGCCGCGGCAAGCGCGATCGTCCAGTGCGGCCAGGGCAGGGCGAGGCAGACGAGCGCGACGCCAAGCCCGCCAAGCTGCGCCTGCCCCTCGCCGCCGATGTTGAACTGCCCGGCATGGTAGGCGACGGTCACGCCAAGCCCGGTGAAGATGAAGGAGGTGGTGTAGAAGAGCGTATAGGCGATGCCGGTGGCGGAACCGAAGGCGCCGTCGACCATCACCTTCACCGCCTCGACCGGGTCATTGCCGATCGCGAGGATGACCAGCGCCGAGATCACCGCGGCGAGGACGAGCGAGATCAGCGGCACCAGCACGAGATCCGCCCAGGTCGGAAGTTTCACCATCACAGGGCCTCGCTCTTCGGAGGTTGCATCGTCTTCTTCACCATTTGCAGGCCCCGCGCAATTTCGGCAGCGCCGCGTCAAGGCCGGCCAGCGTGAAGGAAATCTCCTTCGGAGATTCGTTATAGGGGGTGATCCGCACCGCAAGATGCGCGCCGGCCGCGATCCGCTTGATGAAGGGGATCGCCTGCGCGCCCGACCACAGGCCAAGCGCGTGATTGCTCGTCGAGGCATCCGCCCGGATCACCACGGTCTTTGCCTTGTCCACCCGGGTGTCGATCCGGCCGTATCCCTGAATGTCGGCGAGGAAATAATCGCCCATGTCGAAGAAGACGGAAGTGGTGTTTTCCTTGCAGCGCAGCACGAGTGTGGGAAGCACCGTCCGCCCATATTGCCCCGCGATCGGCATGTCGGCATCGAGCGAGAGCATGACCGTGGCGCTGTCGTCGAAGGCGGAGCTGGTTTCGCTGATGCGCCAGGCGCCGACGTCCTCGGGGGCGGCTGCGGGCGCGGGTGCGTCCTGTTTCGCCGCCGCAGCTGTGGGCTCCAGCGCGAGCGGCACCTCGTTGACCGGGCCACCGATCGTGATGCAGCTGCCGGGGGCGCCGTTCACCAGCGACTCGGCCCCCTTCTCGACATCCATGTTCATGGCCGCCGGGGAAAACCGGAAATTATAGCCGTCGACCACCGCGCTTTCGAACCGCATCGTGCCATTGCCGACGGTCATCTCGACCGGCGGGCGACCATCGACCGACATCGTCGGTTTCTCGCCCACCCCGTCAGGATAGCGCATCACGACCTGCGGCAGCCCGTCGAAATGGCAGGCGAGGATGACCTCGGCCGTGGCCGGCGCCGGCAGCAGCGCGAGCAGGAGAAGCGGCAGTTTCACGCGGCCTCCCCTTCGCCCGCGACACCGGCCATGAGCAGGCCCAGCTCGCGTTCGTTCGTCTCCCCGGGCAGGCGCTCGCCCATGATGCGGCCGTCGAACATCACCGCGATCCGGTCGGAAAGCGACATGATTTCATCAAGTTCCACCGAGACGAGCAGCACCGCCTTGCCGGCGTCGCGCAGCTCGACGATGCGCTTGTGGATGAATTCGATCGCGCCGATGTCGACGCCGCGCGTCGGCTGCCCGACAAGCAGAAGCTCGGGGTTGCGCTCGATCTCGCGGGCGAGAACGATCTTCTGCTGGTTGCCGCCGGAAAAGCTTTGCGCCGGCAGCTGCGGGTTCGGCGGGCGCACGTCGAAACGCTCCATCTTGCCCTCGGTGTCCCGAATGATCGCCGCATTGTCCATGAGGAGCGCGTTCTTCTGATACTCCGGCGCGTTGTGATAGCCGAAGGCGATGTTCTCCCAGGCGGAGAAATCGAGGATCAGCCCGAGGTGGTGGCGATCCTCGGGCACATGGGCGATGCCGCGCGCGCGCCGGGTCTGGCCGTTCGAATGGCGCCCGGTGAGGTCGATCTCCTCGCCGTTCACCAGCACCTGGCCGGTGACGCTGGCATCGGCGAAACCGCCGAGCAGTTCGAGCAGCTGCGATTGCCCGTTGCCCGCGACGCCCGCGATGCCGAGAATCTCGCCCGCGCGGATCGTCAGGTTCACCCCCTTCACCCGTTCCACCTTGTCGCGGTCGGTGATGCGCAGATCCCTGATCTCGAGCACGGTCTTGCCGGGGTTCGAGGGCCCTTTCGGCACATGCAGCAGCACCTTGCGCCCCACCATCAGCTCGGCCAGTTCCTCGGGCGAGCTCTCCGCGGTCTTCACCGTCGCGGTCATCTCGCCGCGGCGCATCACGCTGACGGTGTCGGTCGCCTCCATGATCTCGCGCAGCTTGTGGGTGATCAGGATGATCGTCTTGCCCTGCGCCTTGAGGTTGGCGAGGATGCGGAAGAGGTGGTCGGCCTCGGCGGGCGTCAGCACGCCGGTCGGCTCGTCGAGGATCAGGATGTCGGCCTGACGATAAAGCGCCTTGAGGATCTCGACGCGCTGCTGATGGCCGACGGAAAGCTCCTCGATCAGCGCGTCGGGATCGACGTCGAGCTCGTATTCCTCGGCCAGGTGCTTCAGCGTCTTGCGCGCCTTGGCGAGCGAGGGGCGCAAAAGCGCACCGTCTTCCGCGCCGAGAATGATGTTCTCGAGCACGGTGAAATTCTGCACCAGCTTGAAATGCTGGAACACCATGCCGATGCCGGCGCGGATCGCGGCCTGGCTGTCGGGGATGGCGGTGGGGGTGCCGTTGATCAGGATCTCGCCGGCATCGGCCTTGTAGAACCCGTAGAGGATCGACATCAGCGTCGATTTCCCCGCGCCGTTCTCGCCGATGATGCCGTGGATCGTGCCGGGCATCACCCGGATCGAGATGTCCTTGTTCGCCTGCACCGGGCCGAAGGCCTTGGAGATGCCGCGCAGCTCGATCGCGGGGGCGGGGGAGGCGGCAGTTTCCTGCCGCCCCTTGTCCTGTGCGCCGGTCATCATTCCACCGGGCAGCTATTGTCCGCCATGTAGTCGTGCACCTGGATCTCGCCCGACTTGATCTTCTCGGCGGCGGCATCGACCGCGGCCTTCATCTCGGGGGTGACGAGATCCTTGTTGTTGTCGTCCATCGCATAGCCGACGCCGTCCTTGGCGAGGTCCATCACCACGAGGCCGGTGGTCATGTCGGCGCCTTCCTTGAAGGCGTCGTAGACGGCGTTGTCGACGCGCTTGACCATCGAGGTCAGCACCTGGCCGGGGTGCAGGTGGTTCTGGTTGCTGTCGACGCCGATCGAGAGGATCTTCTCGTCCGCCGCGGTCTGCAGCACGCCGATGCCGGTGCCGCCCGCGGCGGCATAGATCACGTCGGCCCCCTGCGCGATCTGCGCCTTGGTCAGCTCCGAGCCCTTCACCGGGTCGTTCCAGGCGCTGGGCGTGGTGCCGGTCATGTTCTGCACCACCTTGGCGTCGGGCTTCGCCGCCTTCACGCCCTGGACATAGCCGCAGGCAAACTTGCGGATCAGCGGGATGTCCATGCCGCCGATGAAGCCGACGGTGTCCGTCTTCGAGGCCATCGCCGCCATCATGCCGACGAGATAGGAGCCCTGCTCCTCGGTGAAGACGACGGAGCGCACGTTCGGCTGGTCGACGACCATGTCGATGATCGCGAATTTCGTGTCGGGGTATTCGGGGGCGACGGTGTTGAGCACGTCCCCGAAGGCGAAGCCGGTCATCACGATCGGATTCGCGCCCGATTCGGCCAGACGACGCAGCGCCTGCTCGCGCTGGGCCTCCGACTGCATCTCGAGTTCCTTGTAGGAGCCGCCGGTCTCCTCGGCCCATTTCTTCGCGCCCATATAGGCCGCTTCGTTGAAGGATTTGTCGAACTTGCCGCCGAGATCGTAGATCAGCGCCGGATCGGCCAGCGCCGCACCTGCGCCGAGCGCCAGAAAAGCCGTTGCGCCGAGGAACTGTTTCATCAGGGTCATGGATCACTCCCGGTCATTGTTATGGCCCCCTCTGGGGTGCCGTTGGCGGGCGATCTGCCCGCGGACCAAGGGGATTAGGGCCGGGAATGACGGGGGGGTCAAGCGCGATTTTGTCGCCACCCGCCGGGGCTTGGTGGCTTTTTGAGCGGATGGTCAAATCGCGGGCGGCGCCAGCGAAAGCGTCAGGATCAGCGCGTCGACGGCATCGCCCGCGGGGCCGTGGTAATAGCCGCGCCGACGCCCCGCGCTTGCCCAGCCGCCCGCGCCGTAAAGCGCGCGCGCCGCGGCATTGTCCTCGGCCACCTCGAGAAAGGCGGAAGTCGCGCCGCGGGCCTCGGAGGCTTCGGCGAAGCGCGTGAGCAGCCTTGCGCCGATGCCTTGCCGGCGCTGGGCGGGATCGACGGCGAGGGTGAGGAGTTCGGCCTCGTCGGCGATCACCCGGCCAAGCAGGAACCCGCCGGGCTCGGTCAGCAGGAAGCAGAAGCGCGAGGCGAGCAGATCGGCGAATTCCGCCGCCGACCAGGGGCGCGGCGTGGTGAAGCAGGCGGCGTGCAGGCGGGCGAGCGCGTCGGGCGACATCAGTCGAGAATCACCGGCGGCGGGTCGGAGGGCGGCGCAGCATCGGCGCCGCGCAGGTAAAGCGGTGCGGGGCGCGGGACGGTCTCGCCCGTCGCCAGCCGTCGCGCCGCGATCTGCGCGATCGCTTCGATCAGTTCCGCGCCGGTGATCCCCTCGCGGGTCGGGCCGGAGGCGTCGAGATCGGCGCGCGGCAGCAGGTGCGGCGCACCGGCGCCCTCGGCGGTGAAATCCTGCGCATAGACCTCGTCGCGGCGCGCATCCATCACCACCGTGACCGGACGGGGCGCGCCCTCGGCCAGCGCGTCGAGCGTGCTCACCCCGATCGCCGGGATTTTCAGCGCAAGCGCCAGCCCGCGCGCGGCGGAGACCGCGATCCGCACCCCGGTGAAATTGCCCGGGCCGACGCCGACCGCGATCGCGTCGAGATCGCGCCAGTGCAGCCCCTGCGCTGCCAGCATTTCCTCGAGCAGCGGCATCAGCCGTTCGGCCTGACCCTTGCCCATTTCCTCCACCGCGACCGCCGTGATCGCACCCGCGCGCAGCAAAGCGGCCGCGCAATGCGCGGCCGATGTGTCGAAGGCGAGGATCACCGTATCACTGCGCAACGGGGCGGACCTCGGTCACTTCCGGGATGTAATGGCGCAGCAGGTTCTCGATCCCCATCTTCAGCGTCAGCGTCGAGGAGGGGCAACCGGCGCAGGCGCCCTGCATGTGCAGATAAACGACGCCGCGCTCGAACCCGTGGAAGGTGATGTCGCCGCCGTCGCGCGCCACCGCCGGGCGCACGCGGGTGTCGAGCAGCTCCTTGATCTGCGCGACGATCGCGCCGTCTTCCTCATCGGCCAGCACGCCCTCGGCATGGCCGCCGCTGGCTGCGCCCATCATCACCGGATGGCCCGACTGGTAATGTTCCATGATCGCGCCGAGCACCGCGGGTTTCACGTGATCCCAGTCGGCGGAGGCGTCCTTCGTCACCGAAACGAAATCGCTGCCCAGAAACACGCCGGTGACACCCGGCACGCGGAAGATCCGGCCGGCGAGCGGCGAGACCTGCGCGCTCTCGACATCGGCGAAAGTGGCGGTGCCGGCACCGAGCACCTCTTGCCCGGGCAGGAATTTCAGCGTGGCGGGGTTCGGGGTGGTCTCGGTCTGGATGAACATCGGCGCCTCCTTGGCTTGGGGGACATATGCGTCCGCCGACCAAATTCGTCAAGTATTGCGGGCCCGGCCGGGGCGGGTCAGATCGGCGCAGGCGCGATCAGGTGATCGATTCGAGCCGTTCCTTCGACATGTCCCCGGGCACCACGGTGAGCGGCACCGGCAGCGAACCGGAATTGCGGCTCATCTGGGTGACGAGCGGCCCGGGGCCCGATTTGTCGGTGCCCGCGCCGAGCACGAGCACGCCGATCTCGGTATCCGCGCGCACCAGATCGAGGATCTCGGTCACCGGTTCGCCCTCGCGCACGACGAGCTCGGGGTTCACCCCCTGCCGGTCGCGCATCCATTTCGCGAAGACCTCGAAATGCGCCTCGATCCGCTCGCGCGCCTCGGCGCGCATGATCTCGGCGACGCCGATCCAGTGCTGGTATTCCTCGGGCGGGATGATCGAGAGGATGGTGACGCCGCCGCCGGTATGCGCCGCGCGCATCGCCGCGTAACGCATCGCGTTCAGACATTCGCGTGTGTCGTCGAGCACGACGAGAAACTTGCGCATCGGACCCTCCGGGCTTCCCGCCGCGATGATCGCCCGCGGCGGGGGGTTTGGCAACTCCCGCGTCAGAGCGGGCGGGACAGCGCCCAGTCCATGTAAAGCTCGCGCGCCTTTTTCGTGAACGGCCCGTGGGCGTATTTCACGTCCTCGAAGCCCGCGGCGGGGGTGACCTTGGCGAAGTTGCCGGTAAGGAAGACCTCGTCCGCGGTGCGGAAATCGTCGAGCGTCAGCACCGCCTCATGCACGGTGTAGCCGGCGTCGCGCAGAAGCCCCATGTGCCGCTTGCGGGTGAGGCCGGCAAGGAAGGTGCCGTTCGCGACCGGGGTGAAATATTCGCCGTCCTTCACCATCCAGACGTTCGCCGTGGCGGTCTCGGCGACATTGCCGAGCGCGTCCTGCACCAGCGCATTGCCGAAACCCTTGCGCTGCGCCTCGACCAGCATGCGCGCGTTGTTCGGATAAAGGCAGCCGGCCTTCGCATTGCAGACGTTGTCGGCGAGCACCGGGCGGCGGAAGGAGGTCGTCGCGAGCGTCGTCGTCGCGTCGGCGGGCGGCATCGGCATTTCCTCGAGGCAGAGCGCGAAGCCCGTCACCCCCGGCGCCGGCGCGACGCCCAGATCGGAGCCGTGGATCGCCCAATACATCGGCCGGATATAGACCGCCGCGCCCTTGGCGTATTTCTTCAGCCCTTCGCGCGCGATCTCGACCATTTCGTCGGCGGCGATCGTGGGGGTGATCATCAGCGCCTCGGCCGAGCGGTTGACGCGCGCGCAATGGGCGTCGAGGTCGGGAACCAGCCCGTCGAAAAGCCGGGCGCCGTCAAAGACGGAGCTGCCCTGCCACAGGCCATGGTCGGCGGCGCGCATGACGGGGATATCCCCCTCGTGCCATTCGCCTTCGAAATAGGTGCGGATGTTCTTGCCGAAAGACATGACGGACTCCTTTGCGAGGCGGGCAGATAACACCTGCCGCCCGCAAAGGTCCAGTCTGCCGATTGTATCGGTGTCAAGCCCGCCGCCACGCGGCGGGCTGCCCGCTCACTTCAGGTTGTTCTCGACCTTGACCGCATTGTTCGTCGCGGCGGCGACCGAGCTGAACAGACCCACGATCGTCCGGACATTGTTCACCGGGCTTTCGGTGGCGAGCACGAGGTCGTCGGGTTCGACCTGGAAATTCTGCGCCGAGAACAGCCCGTCGGTGGTGGTCAGGTCGATGGTGAAGACCACGCGTTGATTGGTCGGGCCGCCGAGCCCGTCGGCATGCACCGCCGCGGGGGCGTATTGGCGCAGGATCAGCACGCCCTTCGGATCGGCGCGCATCGCGTTGAGGCCGCCGACCAGCGTCACCGCCTCGAGCGCGTTGACCTGATCCTTCGGGAAGGGGACGACCTGTTCGCGGCCGGAGGCGCCGAGCGCGAGGAAGGTGCGCGGATCCTTCTCGACGATCAGCTTGTCGCCGGGGCGTACCCCGGCGTCGAGCGAGGGATCGTCAAGCACGCGGCGCATCGAGATCTGATAGACCTGGCCACCGCGCTGCAGCCGCAGCTGCGGGTTCTCGATCGAGGGCAGCGCGCCGCCCGCATCGGAAATCAGCCCGAGCACCGTGGTCGAGCGGTCGACGAGCGGCACCGCCCCGGGGCGCGCCACGCCGCCGACGATCGAGACCGAGTTGCTCTGCCCGGGCTGCGCCTCGAGCTGGATCTGCGCATCGGGGATGAATTGCGAGACCTGCTCCTCGATCTTCGCGCGCGCCACGTCGGGGGCGAGACCGGAAACCTTCACCGGGCCGACATAGGGCATGAACACCGTGCCCTTGGCCGAGATCGTCATCTGCTGCAGCTGCGCCGAGGGCGCGCCATTGACCGAGAGCAGCTTGTTCGTGCCGTTCTCCCAGACCGCGATCGCGACCTTGTCGCCGGGGGCGAGCACCTGCCCGACGGTGCCACGCCCGCCCTTGAGCCACTGCCGCTTGACCGAGGCGCTGCGCCCGGCCGGCCAGCCGCCGATCGTCTTCAGGAGCGCGCTGTCGATCTGGTAATGCGCGAAGCTGGGGGTTTCGGCATCCGCGTTCTTCAGGATCTCGCGCTGCATCGCCGCGCCGCGCGGCAGGGTGCAGGCGGAGACCAGCGCGACAAGGACCAGGCTCGCCGGAAGACGGCGCAGTGACTTCATTCGAACTTCCCCCGTTCCGTGCGGCGGCTCTGGATGATAACCCTCGATGGCGCCATCGAGTCACCCGCCGCCTTCACCCCTCCGTCTATGAGGACAAATTTGCCATTTCTCAAGCCGAAGAATCCGCGTTTGCTCGTGATCGGCGGATCCGGGCGCCTTGGCGGGCTGTTGCGTGCTGCCTGGGCCACAGGGGCCGGTGCCGCACCGGTGACCGCCTGGCAGGGGCGGCGCGCGGAGGATTTCGCGGCCTTCGGCGGGCCTTCGCTGCTGTTCGACCCGCTCGGCGATCCCGCGGCCTTCGCTGCGGCGGCGCGGGCGGCGGATGTGATCCTCGCGCTCGCGGGGGTGGTGCGCGGCGATGCCGCGGCGCTGGCGCTCAATACCGATCTCGCGCGTGCCGCCTGTGACGCGGCCGATGCGGCGGGCGGGCGCCCGGTGATCCTGGCCTCTTCCGCTGCGGTCTATGGCGCGGGCGCGGGCCGGCCCTGCGCCGAGACCGACGCCCCCGCGCCGCTCGCCCCCTATGGCGCGGCGAAAGCGGCGATGGAGGCGGCGCTCGCCGAACGCCCGGGCGTCACCGTGCTGCGCATCGGCAATGTGCTCGGCGCCGATGCGCTGTTCGGCGCGCCGCCGCCGGGGCTTCGCTGGCTCGACATCCTTCCCTCGGGCCATGGACCCGAGCGCAGCTTCATCGGCCCGCAGGCCTTCGCCCGGGCGCTTTCGCGGCTCGTGCGGCTTCTCGCCGCGGGGGCGGCGCTGCCGCGGGTGATCAACCTCGCGCTGCCGGGCGTCGTGGCGATGGATGCACTGCTCGAGGCGGCGAACGAGCACTGGCTCTCGCGCCGCGCGCCCGAGGGGGTGATCGCGCGCGTCGAGCTCGACGTCGCGCGGGCGGTCGGTCTTGGCCTCGTGCCCGAGGCGCCGGCGAGCGCCGCGGCGCTGATCGCCGATCTGCGCGAGGTGCCCGGGCATACCGAGGAGGACGAGGCGCTGCGCCGCTGGCGCGAGAAGACGAATTTCCCGATCGGGTTCGATGACGACCTCAACCCGTTTCCGATCGAACCGGAGGCGCCGGAGGAGGGCGCTTCCGCCGTGCGGGGCAAACCGGACGAGGCAGACAAGTGAACTTTTCGAAACGACTTTTCGACATTCTCTTCGCCCTGTTGATCCTGCCGCTCGTGGCGCTGATCGCGGGCGTCGTGCTGATCGCGCTCGCGCTCACCCAGGGGCGGCCCTTCTTCTACGCCGCCGAGCGGATGAAGACGCCGGGCGAGGGGTTCCGACTGTGGAAATTCCGCACGATGACGGTGGTCGACCGCGACGCCGGCGTGTCGGGCGGGGACAAGGCCGCGCGGATCACCCCGGTCGGCCGGATCCTGCGCCGCACCCGCCTCGACGAGCTGCCGCAGCTCTGGAACATCCTGCGCGGCGACATCAGCTTCGTCGGCCCGCGCCCGCCGCTGCGCGAATATGTCGAGCGCTTCCCCGAGGTGTACCGCGAGGTTCTGAAGTCGCGCCCCGGGGTCACCGGGCTTGCCTCGATCCACTACCACCGGCACGAGGAATGGCTGCTCGCGCGCTGCGCCACGCCGGCGGAAACCGACCGCGTCTATTGCACGCGCTGCATCACGGCGAAGGCGCGTCTCGACCTGATCTATGCACGCCATGCTTCGGTTTGTTTCGATCTGCGGCTGATCGGGCGCACGATCGCCCGGGTGCTGCGCTGAAATCCGCCGGTCCTTGCCGAAACTTTGGGCAATTGCAGGCAATTCCGCGGTGCAGCATGTTGATCGAAACCGGACGTCGCGGTAGAGTGATACGCAACTCAGGGGCGCACGCAGGCAAGTATGCTCACCAAGACGATCGTTTCGCTGAGCCGCCGACAGAAGGCACTGTTCTTCCTGCTGGTGGATCTCGGGCTCGTGCCGATAGCCTATATCGCCGCGCTGACCCTGCAGGGGCAGCGTGAGGGCTGGTCGCTCACCGGTGCGAACGGGCTCGTGGTGCAGGTCGCTTTGCTGATGACGGTGACCGCCGTGCTGACGAGCTGGTTCGGCCTGACCCGGCTGCGGCTGCGCGATTATCAGGGCGACGCGGTGGCGCGCAGCGCCGTTCTCGCCGCGCTGCTCGGCGGGGCCTCCGCGCTGGCCGCCTGGCTCCTGCACGCCCCGGTGCTGCCCGGCTTTCACGTCGTCTTCGCGCTGGTCTATTTCGCCTGCTATTTCGCGCTGCGCCAGATCGCGACCAAGGCGCTGATCGAGGTCTACCGCAATTCGCGCTCCTTCACCCGGGTGGCGATCTATGGCGCCGGCCGCACCGGCATGACCCTCGCCCGCGAACTCAAGCGCTCCGACGATCTCGTCGTCTATGCCTTCCTCGACGACAACGCGACGCTCTCGGGCATGAACATGAACGGCGTGCCGATCTATTCCGGCGTGCGCGCGGCCGAGGTCAAGGACACCTACAAGATCAACCGGGTGATCCTCGCGATGCCCTCGGTCTCGACCGACAAGCAGACCTTCATCGCCAAGCGGCTCGAGAAACTCGGGATGGAAGTGCAGACGCTGCCCGCCTTCGCGCAGCTGCATGGCGACCGCGAGCTGCTGGGCAAGCTCACGCTCTCGGGCCCGGCGGCGCTGCTCAGCCGCAAGCCCTTCGACGATGTGCTCGCCAATGGTTGCACCGCCTATCGCGACGCCACGGTGATGATCTCGGGCGCCGGCGGTTCGATCGGGCTAGAGCTCTGCCGCCAGGTGATGGCCTGCCATCCGGCGAAACTGGTGCTCTTCGAGCTCTCCGAGCTCGCGCTCTACAATGCCGAGGCCGAGATGCGCGTGCGTGCCGAGGCGGCGGGAACCGAGATCGTCCCGGTGCTCGGCTCGGTCGCCGATGCGGTGCAGGTCACGCAGGTGCTCGAGACGCATCGCGTCGACATCGTGCTCCATGCCGCAGCCTACAAGCACGTGCCGCTGGTCGAGGCCAATCCGCGCGTCGGTCTTGCGAACAACACGATCGGCACCGCGGTGCTGGCGCGGGCGGCGCGTGACGCAGGGGTGAAACGCTTCGTGCTCGTCTCCTCCGACAAGGCGGTGCGGCCGGGCAACCTGATGGGCGCCTCGAAACGCTTTGCCGAACTCGTGGTGCAGGATCTGGCCGACCGCTCGCCCGCGACGATCTTCTCGATCGTGCGCTTCGGCAATGTGCTCGGCTCCTCCGGTTCGGTGATCCCGCTGTTTCAGGAGCAGATCGCCCGCGGCGGCCCGGTGACGCTCACCGACAAGCGGGTGACGCGCTATTTCATGACGATCGAGGAGGCCTCGCGCCTCGTGCTGCTTGCCGGCTCCTTCGCCGAGGGCGGCGAGGTCTACGTTCTCGACATGGGCAAGCCGATCCGTATCGGCGAACTCGCGCGGCGGCTGATCGAGGCCTCGGGCTACAGCGTGCGCGACGCGGCCAATCCGCAGGGCGACATCGAGATCGTCACCGTCGGCCTGCGCCCGGGCGAGAAGCTCCACGAGGAGCTGATGGTGCGCAAGGGCGCGCAGGCGACGGCGCATCCGAAGATCATCCGGGTGCGGGAGGATCACCTCTCCGAGCTGGAAACCGCCGGGGCGCTGCGCGATCTGCGCGACGCGATCGAGCGCGGCGGCGATGACGAGGTGATCGGCGTGGTGGCGCGTGCGGTGCGCGAATACAATCCGCAAAGCCTGCCCGAAAGCGCGCCGCAATGCCGTATCGTGCAGGCGCGCCGCGCGGCCGAACTGCCGGCGGAATGATCTAGCCGAACGGATTTTCCGGATAGCCCACGCCGCAAAGGTAAAGCCCCTGCGGCGGGCAGACCGGCCCGCAGGCGGCGCGATCGCGCGCCTCGAGCGCTTCTTTCACCTGATCGGGCGCCCAGGATCCGGCGCCGACCCGCTCCAGCGTGCCGACGATCGAGCGCACCTGATTGTGCAGGAAGCTGCGCGCGCGCAGATGGAACCGGTATTCGCGCCCGCCGGGGATCGCGACTTCCTCGATCCGGATCTCGTCGAGCGTCTTCTGCGGCGATTTCGCCTGGCAGAGCGTCGAGCGGAAGGTCGTGAAATCGTGGTTGCCGAGCAGATGCGCGGCGCCCGCGCGCATCGCCGCGGCGTCGAGCGGGTTCAGCACCTGCCAGACAAGGCCGCGGTCATGCGTCACCGGCGCGCGCCGCGCGACGAGGCGGAAAAGATAGCGCCGCTCGACCGCCGAGAACCGCGCGTGGAAATCCTCCGGCACCCGCGCGCAGGCGAGGATCGCCACCGGCTGCGGCTTGAGATGGAAATTCAGCGCTTCGGAAAGCCGGAACGGATCCCAGTCCTTCGCCAGATCGGCATGTGCCACCTGCGCCGTCGCATGCACGCCGGCATCGGTGCGCCCCGCCGCCGCGATCGTATGCGCCCCGGGTTCGAGCCGGGCGAGCGCCGCCTCGATCGCCCCCTGAACCGAGGGCTGATCGGCCTGCCGTTGCCAACCGGCAAAGGGGCCACCGTCATATTCGATCTGGAACGCATATCTGGGCATGTCCTGCCGATAGCGCGCCAGGGGGCGCGGCGCAATGGCGGGATGGGGGAGGGGGCTCCGCCCCCGCGCTTGCGCGCCCCCCGAGGTATTTTCGGCAAGATGAAAGGGATGGGATTCATCTTGCCCCGAAATACCTCGGGGTGAACGGGCCGCAGGCCCGGAGGGGCAGCGCCCCTTTCCCCCTAACAATCCCGCGGCGGGCTCCCTATCTTGAGCGCGAAGAAGGGGGCAGATTTGGGTATTTCCGACATCGCCGAAGACATCACGCGTCGGGTCGAGGGGCTGGGCGCCTCGGTTTCCGAGGCGCTGTTCGAGCCGGTGATCCGGCTTGGCGTCACCGGGCTTTCGCGCGCCGGCAAGACCGTCTTCATCACCTCGCTCGTCGCCAATCTGCTCGACCGCGGCCGGATGCCGGCGCTGAGCGGCGGCGCCAATATCCGCGCGGCCTTCCTGCAGCCGCAGCCCGACGACACCGTGCCGCGGTTTGACTACGAAAGCCATCTCGCCGCGCTCACCGGACCGACACCGCACTGGCCCGAGGGCACGCGCGCCGTCTCCGAGCTGCGGCTGAGCTTTCGCGTCGCCCCCACCGGACTGCTCGGCGGGTTGCGCGGGATGCGCACCGTCCATCTCGACATCGTCGATTACCCGGGCGAATGGCTGCTCGACCTCTCGCTCCTCGACAAGAGCTTCGCTGACTGGTCCGCGGGCGTTCTCGCCCGCATCGACGGCCGCCCGGGCGCCGCGGCCTTCCAGGCGGCACTCGCCGGAACCGACCTTTCCGCCCGTTTCGACGAACCCGCCGCGAAGCGCCTCGCCGAGGCCTTCACCGCCCATCTGCACGCCTCCCGCGCCGCCGGGTTTTCTGACTGCTCGCCGGGCCGCTTCCTGCTGCCGGGCGAGATGGAGGGCTCCCCCGCGCTCACCTTCGCACCGCTGCCGCCCGGCGAATACCCCCGCGGTTCGCTCGCGCGCGAGATGGAGCGCCGCTTCGACGCCTATAAATCGAAAGTGGTGAAACCCTTCTTCCGCGAACATTTCGCCCGCATCGACCGACAGGTCGTGCTCGTCGACGTGCTCGGCGCGATCCACGCCGGCCCCGCCGCGCTGGAGGATCTGCGCCGCTCGATGGCGGAGATCCTGATCGCCTTCCGCCCCGGCACGAGCGGGTTTCTCGCCTCGCTCCTCGGCGCGAAGCGGGTCGAAAGGATCCTCTTCGCCGCGACCAAGGCCGACCATTTGCATCACCTGCAACATGCGCGGCTTTCGGCGATCACTTCGGCTCTCCTGCGCGAGGCCAAGGATCGCGCCGATTTCGCCGGCGCGCAGACACAGGCGCTGGCGCTGGCAAGCCTGCGCACCACGACCGAGGATCTGCTCGCCCATGAGGGCGAAAGCCTGCCTGCCGTGCGCGGCCGCCTGGCGGACGGTCGTTCCGTCGCGCTTTATCCGGGCGATCTGCCCGAGGATCCGGCGCAGCTGCTCGCCCCCGCGCGAGAGGGCGCGCAGCACTGGCTCGAGGCCGATTTCGGGCTGATGCAGTTCGAGCCGGCCCCGGTGAAGCTGCGCCCGGGCGAGGGGCCGCCGCATATCCGCCTCGACCGCGCCGCGGACTTTCTGATCGGGGACAAGCTATGAGAAAACCGCTGATCGTCGATCTCGACGAAGCCCCCGCCTCGCCCGCCGAGGCGCCGCCCGTCACCGATCTGCCCGACTATGACGCGCCGCCGCAGGGCCGCGCGATGCAGATCGCGGCGCGGCTCGCGGCGCGGCCCAGCTCTCGGCTCAGTCGCTTCTTCTGGCAGGCCGCGGGGGCTCTCGTGAGCTTCCTCGCCTCCGTCGCGGCCTGGCGCTTCGTCGAGGGGCTTTTCGCCTCCAACCCGCTGCTTGGCTGGCTCGCGACGGTGCTTTTCGCGGCCTTCCTGCTTGCCGCGGTGCTGATCGCGCTGCGCGAACTCGCGGCCTTCGCGCGGCTCGGCCGCCTCGACAAGGTGCATCGCGAGGTGAGCGAGGCGGCGCAGGCCGATGATCTGGCGCGCGCGCGCAAGGTGGTCGACCACCTCGCCGGGCTTTACGCGCGCCGCCCGGAAATGGACTGGCCGCGCCGCAACCTCACCGACCGCGCGCCCGAACAGCTCGACACCGAAACTCTGCTCACGCTCGCGGAAACCGAGCTGATGACGCCGCTCGACGCCGCCGCCCGGCTCGAGATCGAGGCCGCCGCGCGCACCGTCGCCACGGTGACGGCGCTCGTGCCGCTCGCGCTCGCCGATGTTTTCACCGCGCTCACCGCGAACCTGCGGATGATCCGGCGCGTGGCCGAGATCTACGGCGGGCGGGCGGGCACGCTCGGCGCGCTGCGGCTTGCGCGCACGGTGATGACCCATCTCGTCGCGACCGGCGCGGTGGCCGCGGGCGACGACCTGATCGAAACCGTCACCGGCGGGCATCTCTTCGCCAAGCTCTCGCGCCGTTTCGGCGAGGGGGTGGTGAACGGCGCGCTCACCGCCCGCGTCGGCGTCGCCGCGATCGAGGTCTGCCGGCCGATGCCCTTCCGCGCGTTGCAGAAACCGCGGGTGACGAACCTCACCGGTCGCGCCCTGACGGGGCTTTTCGGCAAGGGCAAACCCGCCGGGGAAGAAAGCCTCTAGCCCTTCTTCCTGGTCCAAATACGCGTCTGTCAGCGCAGCCTGGGGATGCCGCCGGGCAGCATGTCGCGCTCGACGACACCCGCGCGCAGACTGGTGCCGATCTTGTGCGCCAGTGCCGACCAGGCCTGTGCCGTCGCCTCCGGCAACTCGTCGCGCAGGGTCTGGTCGAAGACCGCAAGCCAGGTCGAGAACATCCCGGGCTTCACGTTCTCCGCCTGACGATGGGCACGCATCGGCGAGCCGTCATAGCCCTCCTGATGCAGGATCGAGCCCTTCCAGAACCGCGCCACCTTCGCCTCATGCGCGGGCCAGTCCGTCACATGGGCGGCAAAGATCGCGCCGAGCATCGGATGCGCCCGCACGCGGGCGTAAAACGTGGTCACGACGCGGTCGATCTCGGTCTCGGAAATCGGGAAACGGGGGGGCAGGGTGCTCATGCGCGCCAGATAGGCCGGGCGCATCGGCGCGGCAAGCGGCGGATTGCCTCAGCCCTCGCCAAAGAGATCGCTTTGCGGCGGCGTGGCCTGCGGCGCCTCGAGGCCCAGATGGCGCCAGGCGCGATGGCCAAGCATGCGCCCGCGCGGCGTGCGCTGCACGAGCCCCTGCTGCAAAAGATAGGGCTCGATCACCTCTTCGATCGCGTCGCGCGCCTCGGAAAGCGCGGCGGAGAGCGTCTCCACCCCCACCGGCCCGCCGCCGTAATGCTCGGCGATCAGCCGCAGATAGCGCCGGTCGGCGCCGTCGAGGCCGAGGTGGTCGACGCCAAGCCGCGTCAGTGCATTGTCGGCGATCGCCTGGGTCAGGCGGCCGTCGCCCTCGACCAGCGCGAAATCGACGACGCGGCGCAAAAGCCGCCCGGCGATCCGCGGGGTGCCGCGCGCGCGTTTCGCGATCTCGCGCGTGCCGGCGGGGTCGGCGGGAATGCCAAGCAGCCGCGCGCCGCGCGCGACGATCAGGTCAAGCTCCGCCTCGGTGTAGAATTGCAGCCGCGTCGGGATGCCGAAGCGGTCGCGCAGCGGCGTCGTGAGCAGGCCGAGCCGCGTCGTCGCGCCGACGAGGGTGAAGGGCTGCAGCTCGATGCGCACGGTGCGCGCGGCGGGGCCTTCGCCGATCACCAGGTCGAGCTCGAAATCCTCCATCGCGGGGTAGAGCACCTCCTCGACCGCCGGGTTCATTCGGTGAATCTCGTCGATGAAGAGCACGTCGTTGCGTTCGAGATTGGTCAGGATCGCGGCGAGATCGCCGGCCTTCGCCAGCACCGGGCCCGAGGTCATCTTGAAATTGACGCCGAGCTCGCGCGCCATGATCTGCGCGAGCGTCGTCTTGCCCAGCCCGGGCGGGCCGTGGAACAGCGTGTGATCCATCGCCTGTCCGCGCATCTTTGCGCTTTCGATGAAGACGCGCAGGTTCGCGCGCGCCTCAGCCTGGCCCACGAAATCCTCGAGCGCCTGCGGTCGCAATGCGCGGTCGGCGTCATCGGGCAGGCGGTCGGGGCGCAGCGTGGGGTCGGGGTCGGTCATCGGTCAGGGCCTTGTGGGGGCGTCGGGGGGGGGCGCCCCCCCCCCCCC
>NZ_JBFXGV010000040.1:0-33474 GCF_050177655.1 Paenirhodobacter sp. | reverse complement strand
CGCACCACGCTTATCATCGAATGGCCCGGACTTTTGCGTGGGGCGAAATCAGGGAAAGGCGCTGAACAATGGATTGTAGCCCATCTTGGATTGATCTGCACTTGGAAAGTCGGCGAACCAATCCCCAAAGCCCACCAGCGCGAACGGCCCAACCGACGCGGAAGCCTATGCATCACTCTCTCAAGCGTGCAAACAGAGGCCGTCAACGTATCCAAACGCCTGTACGGCGGCCATATCAAACAAAAACGACGCAAAAATACGTCGCTGCTGCCCTCGGCGCAGGTTATGCCTCTTGATAACGGATTACGCGCCCGTTTCCTTTCCGTCACGGCTTCGGCTGCGCTGCATATCCCTCAACTGCTTCAATATCTTTTTCTCGGTTTCACGGTCCGCGCGTTGATCGCCACGATCTAACCACAAGAGGATGAACATGAGCGGCAAAACCATAATGACGCCTAGAAACGAACCGACCTCCCCGAAAACAGCTTTCGACTTTCTGGCAATGAGAGAGAGCATGGTTTTCCTCGACATGCTTGGGATGGTTCCAGCGGGATTCTAACGGAGCATCGCCTGATAGGCTATCAGCTCCCACTATTCGTCACCAGCAAGTATTGAGCGAAGTTCGGTGGTAATCTGACCTGCCGCGGGATTTTTCTTCCAGCGTTGATTAGAGTCCGGCCCAACTTGAGGGCGGACAATGAAGCGAACGAGATTCACGGACGAGCAGATCATCGGCATCCTGGCCGAGCACGGTCGACGTATACGTCGACGGCGCAAAGTGCGCGGACCTGTGGCGCAAGCACGGCATGTCGGAAGGCACTTTCTACAACTGGAAGGCAAGTTCGGTGGCATGACGGTGTCGGAGGCGAAGCGGCTGAAGATGCTCGAGGATGAGAACGCGAAGCTGAAGAGTTCGCAGCGACCGTGGCCCCGGTGGGGCCGCGTAAGCGCGTAGAACGCTGGCCGAGCAGATGCTGGATCTGGCGGCGATGAAGGAACTGGTTTCAAAAAAGTGGTGACGCCTGCCGTGAAGTGCGAGGCGGTCGCGCATCTGAAGGCCGGTTCGGGATCTCGGAACGGCGGGCGTGCCGGATTGCCGGGGCGGATCGCAAGATGCTCCGCTACGAGGCGCAGCGTGCGCCGGACATGGTGCTGCGCGGGCAGCTGCGAGAACTGGCCAACGAGCGTCGGCGGTTCGGCTATCGGCGCCTCTTCGTGCGGCTGCGGCGCGAGGGCGAACCTTCCGGCGTCAACCGGACCTATCGGCTCTACCGCGAGGATGGAGGAGGATCAGGAAACAGTCCGGGGGACTGTTTCCCCGACGACACTGACGGTGCACAAGCGAAAGGTCCGGCGCAAGGCTCTCGGGACGCGAGCCCCGATCTTGGTCGAGGCGCGGCCCAATGCGCGGTGGTCGCTGGATTTCGTCCACGACCAGTTCGCCAACGGCGAGCGCTTCATGCGCCATTGGGCTCGAACCGATGGCGCAGCAATAGGCTCATTGCTCAACGTGGTCGACGACGTCACCCGCGAATGTCTCGCGGCAATCCCGGACACCTCGATCTCGGAGCGCCGAGTGGCGCGTGAACTAACAGTCTTGATCGAGCACCGCGGCAGGCCCGGCATGATTGTCAGCGATAATGGGACGGAACTGACCAGTAACGCGATCCTGCGGTGGTGCTCCGAGCACCAGATCGAATGGCACTACATCGCGCCGGGCAGGCCGATGCAGAACGGATTCGTGGAGAGCTTCAACGGTCGGATGCGGAATGAGCTTCTCAACGAGACCATGTTCCGCAACCTGGCCCACGCGCAGACCGTAATCGACACCTAGGCTGCCGACTACGATACTGAACACCCGCACTCAGCCTTGGACAACCAGATACCGGTGGACTACGCGCGGGCCCTGACCACCGCAATCGCCCGCCCCGCTGCGCGAGATGATAGCTCTGCGCGTCGGGCGATTGCTCAACCTGCGCCGATCGGCGCAAACACCAACCGGGCTCAAGTCGCAGCTGGATGAAAGTTCAGTGGCAGGTCACCGGAACCAGAATACAAAAATCCAACTTACAGTCTCTCGTTATGATTGAGGGGCCAGCAGGGGGCAGGTCACGCCAGAATGGCCGTTTTGCTTGACCCGCTCTCTGCGCGCCGAATGATCCCCGAGGTCAAGGGAGACAAGCTTTGTAACCCAATCTCGGTCAAAATCTCGATTGAAGCTTTCCATCGGTTCGGCAAGTCTTCTCGGGAATGCCCGATCATGGGAGAGTTCCGACATGCTGACATACATCTCGAAACACGGTGATGCCGCCATCGTGCCGCTCCCCGACAGTGTGCTTCGCGCAGCGGGTCTGCACTTGGGCGATGAAGTCGATGTCGTGGCATCACCTGGCCGCATCGTGATCCGTCGAGCGGATCTCGCGCGCGGTCTGCTCGGAACGCTCATCGCCGGCATGACCGAAGAAAACTGCCACGCCAGCATCGATTATGGGGTTCTCGGCCGAGAAGCCCTGTAAAGTGACCGTTATGACCCGTCTGAACCTGCCCGGGTCAAGCCGCTAGATTGGTTGCCTCAGCAAGTGTGTGGCGGCCCCCTCACCTCGCCTGCCCCGGATCAGGCCGGACAGATCTCACGCCCTCGGCTCGACATCCTTCCAGTGGCGGTTCGCCGGCAAGGCCTTTGCCCGCCGGGCGGCGTCCTGCACCGTGACCGGGTAGAAATCCCAGACGTCCACCCCGACATTGACCGCGTTCGCGCTTCCCTTCCAGTTGCCATGCACATGGCCGAACAGATGCAGCGCCCCCTTGCGGGCGTGGTTCCACGTCATCATCGGGTAATGGCAAAGCGTCACCGGCCGGTCGGCCGACGGATCCTCCACCTCGGCCATCAGCGCCACGCTGTCCCAGGGCAGCGCCTGCGTCAGAGCGCCATCATGGTTGCCGACGATCAGATGCCGGCGTGCTCCGGGAAGCTGTCCGAAGATCGTCAGCAGCCAGCTTTCATCCTTGGCCTGCGGGCCGAAGGCGAAGTCTCCGACGATCCACAGATCATCCTCGGGGCCGACCTTCTCCCAAAGCCGCTCGATCAGCACACCGTCCATATGGCTCGTGTCCCGGAACGGGCGATGCGCGTTCCGGATGATGTTCTCGTGCCCGAAATGCGGGTCAGCGGTATACCAGTGCGTCATCGTGAAAGATCCCTTGCAGGCGGGGCCGCGGTTGTGCCGCACCAGCGGGGGCCAGGTCAATAGCCCGCAGGAGCCAATAGCCCGCAGGAGCCGCCGTTACAGCCGATCAGGCAGCGTTATCGCGGCGGGCGGCCAGAAGCTCTCGAAATCCGCATCCAGCTCGCGGAGGATCACCATCAGCTCGATCACGTCGAGCCGGCGCTCGCCCAGCTCATATTTCCCGACAAAGGACGGCGGCTTGTGCAGCTTCGCCGCCAGATCGGCCTGCGACATTGCGCGTTCCGTCCGAAGGGCGATCAGCGCCTTCAGAAGACTGCGATACGCATCTGAATGAACGCTGCCCGCCAATGGTCCGCCTGCCCTTGATTTCGACAGGTTCAGCTATTGACCTCATCATGAGCTTAACCCCAAAATGGGGGTAATCCCGGGCACCCGACGCACGGCGCACACCGATAACTCGTATTCATTATAAAATTCAATTTGTTAGCTCATTTTCGTGCTGAACTACTCCAACCTCCGTCAAACCATCAACTTTCCGCCCCATGACGCGTCTACGCGACGTTCCGGGAAGCGGTCACATTGCCGCATTCAGATCCCATTGACAAAACCACCGGAGGAAGCCAATTTCTTACTAAATAAGTAAGGTTTATTTTCAGAGCGATGTAGCCGGTACCTCAGGGCCCACGCCAGCGTCTGCAGTCACGAAAGCAGCATGACGATGAAGGCCTATCCGCTGGCAATGGCGCAAGAAGGCGAGACGGTGCGGATCGCGCAGATCCTCGACGGCAGGCGTCTCGCGATGCGGCTCACCGAGATGGGCCTCAACCTCGGCAGTGAAGTGACGATCTTGCAGCGGATCGAAGGACAGATGGTCGTTCTCCGGGGACAGCTCCGGCTGGCCCTGGGGGCCGGGATGGCAAGTCGCATCCTGGTCGTGCCCGCCTCCGACCCGGCCGAAGACTTCCGGAACGACGAAGGAGCCAGACCATGAAACTGCGGGAATTCAGACCAGGGGAAAGCGGGCGCGTTTCCGGCTTCCGTCCGGGAAGCAAGCTTTACCGTCGCAAGTTGCTTGCGATGGGAATGACGCCGGGGGCGGAGTTCACCGTTACCCGGCTGGCGCCGTTGGGTGATCCGATCGAACTGAGGCTGCGCGGTTTCGCCCTGACCCTGCGCAAGGCCGACGCCGAGGCGATCGAGGTGGAGAGGACAGAAAGATGACCAATACCTGCACGATAGGGGTCGTCGGCAACCCCAATTGCGGAAAGACCACGCTGTTCAACGCCCTGACCGGCGCCAAGCAGCGCGTCGGCAACTGGCCCGGGGTGACCGTCGAGCGCAAGACCGGACGCTACAGCAGCGGCGGCATCAATTATGTGCTGGTCGACCTGCCCGGCACCTATTCCCTCGATGTCGCCGACGAGGGCGTCTCGCTGGATGAGAAGATCGCGCGCGACTATGTCGCGAGTGGCGAGGCGGATCTGATCGTCAACATCGTGGATGCCTCGAACCTCGAACGGAACCTCTATCTCACCAGCCAGTTGCTGGAGATGAAGGTGCCGATGCTGGTCGCACTCAACATGATGGACGCCGCCGAAGAGGCGGGCATGAACATCGACCTGAAGATACTGGAGGCGCGACTAGGCTGCCCAGTGCTGGCGATCGTCGCCGCGCGCCACAAGGGGCTCGAGGCCCTGAACCAGGCGATCCGGCACAGCGCGGACTCCCGGTCGGTTCCGGATGTCACGATCCGCTACGCCGAGCCTCTCGAGAAGGCTGTGACCACCCTGCTCCCGCGGATCGCGGAGGCCGCACGGAAACACCATGTCGATCCGCGCTGGCTCGCGTTGCGACTGCTCGAAGGTGACGGGCTGGCGCAGCAGATCGCCGGCACGGATGCCGGGGCGGACCTTGCCGCGATGCGCAAGGAGGTCGAGGATGACCTCGGCGATGACATCGACATCAGCCTGGCCGACACGCGCTATGGCTGGGTCAACGCGCTGACTGCCGCTGCGGTCACGCGCAGGGGGCGCGTCTCGCGCAATCTTTCCGACCGGATCGATCGCGTCGTTCTGAACCGGGCGCTGGGTGTCCCGATCTTCCTCGTCGCCATGCATCTGATGTTCATGTTCACCATCAACATCGGCGGTGCCTTCATCGACGCGTTCGATATTGTGACAGGCGCCATAACGGTCGACGGGTTCGGCGCCCTGCTCGCGGCGCTCGGGGCGCCCGAATGGCTGATCGTGTTGCTGGCCGACGGGGTCGGTGGCGGCATCCAGGTCGTCGCCACGTTCATTCCGGTCGTGGGTTTCCTGTTCCTCTTCCTCTCGTTCCTCGAGGACTCGGGCTACATGGCGCGGGCGGCTTTCGTGATGGACCGCTTCCTGCGGTCGATCGGCCTGCCGGGCAAATCCTTCGTGCCGATGATCGTCGGCTTTGGCTGCACGGTGCCGGCGGTGATGGCGACCCGCACGCTGGAAAGCGAACGCGACCGCAAGATCACCATCGCGATGGCCCCGTTCATGTCCTGCGGCGCCCGTCTGCCGGTCTATGCGCTCTTCGCGGCGGCCTTCTTCGCCGCCTGGGCGCAATATGTCGTTTTCGCCCTCTACCTCACGGGGATCGCCGTCTCGGTCCTGACCGGGCTCGTGCTGAAACACACGCTTCTGCGCGGAGAGGTCACCCCCTTCGTGATGGAACTCCCGCCCTATCACCTGCCCACATTCAAGGGCGTGATGCTGCGGACATGGGAACGAACCAAGGGCTTCGTGATCCGCGCCGGCCGCGTGATCGTGCCGATGGTGCTGGTTCTCAATGTGCTCAACACGATCGGCAGCGATGGCAGCTACGGCAACGAGGACAGCGACAAATCCCTGCTGTCTGAAATCGGGCGCACCATTTCCCCGCTTTTCGCGCCCTTCGGGCTCAACGAGGAGAACTGGCCGGCCTCGGTGGGCATCTTCACCGGGCTGCTCGCCAAGGAGGCCGTGGTCGGCACGCTGGATTCGCTCTATTCGGAGCTGGGTGAGGCCCAGCCCCCTGCCGCAGAACCCGCGCTGCGCAGTCAGGACGGCACCAGCCCCCTGAGCTGGCGCGCCGACATGACCGAAGAGGCCCTGCCCGCTCCCGCCGCCGACGAGAGCCTGGACCTGCTGGGAACGATCGGGGAAGGTCTGGCGACGGTGCCGACCAACCTCGCTGACGCCCTCGGAAGCTGGCTCGACCCGCTCGGGCTGAATATCGGCGATGTCAGCGACGAAGCCGTTGCGGCCGAGGAGCAGGACGTTCACGAGGGCACCTTCGGCGCCATGGCCGCGCGGTTCGATGGCGGCGTCGGGGCCTTCGCCTATCTGCTTTTCATCCTCCTCTACATGCCCTGCGTCGCGGCCATCGCCGCGGTGCGTCGCGAAAGCTCGCTGCGCTGGACAATCTTCGTGACCGGCTGGACCACGGGCACCGCTTATGTCGTGGCGACGCTCTTCTACCAGGTGGCCAGATTTTCCGCCCATCCGGCAAGTTCTGCCGCCTGGATTGCCGGCTGCGTCGTGCTGATCGCCGGCTGCATCCTGGCGATGCGGGCATGGGGCAGCAGAACCGGCCGAGGCATGGCCGGAACCGCAGTCGCGCAATCCTGAAAGGTCGATCCCATGTTGCTCTCCGAGCTTCGCAGCTATCTGCAGGAACACCGTCGCGCGGCCTTGTTCGACATGTCGATCCGTTTCGATACCGATCCGGAGGCCCTGCGCCCGATGCTGGCCAAGTGGATTGCCAAGGGCAAGCTGGTCAGGCTTCCGGCCTGTGCGACCTGTGGGTCGAGCTGTTGCCATTGCGATCCCAAGTCCGTTGAAATCTACGAATGGCAGGATTGAGAGGCGGATGGGGGCCGGGGCGGAAATGCGCGGAGACATCCTGCTCGTGACCGGCATTCACCGCGTCGAACTGGCCTTTGGCGATCATGTCGCCTCGGGGCCCGGAATGCCCCAGGTGATGCGCATTCCACACGGCATCGCCCGGCCCCGACGGGGACCGGGCGATGCCTTCCTGTCCCGCACGCAGCACCGAGAAATCTACCTGCAGCTCTATCAGCAGATCGCCGGTCGATATCGGCTCGTCATCGATCTGCACCAGGGCCTCGATGAAGCCGGGCGCTCGGCCGAGATCTTCTGCAACGACAGCCAGTTTCTCGCCCGTTGCGAAGCCCGCCTGGCGTGCCGCTCCGATCGGCTGAACGCCCGGCTCGTGCGGATCGCCGCCCCCGCATCCGGGGCGGAGACCACCCCGGAGCCCCGGGGCGCCACCGATGCCGCGGCTTACACATGGATCCCCCGCAAACTCTGGGAAGGACGGGCCCCGCTCTATGTCGGGGTCGAGGTCTATCTGCCGCGGGACGGCGAAGGAGAAGACGACGACTGGTCCTTTGGACGCGACCTGATCGGGGAGATCTGCGCCTGCGTTTCCGACTAGGATGCGGGCCGGACGTCCGCCGGGAGTGCCGGAGCTTGCCGTCGCAATTTGATCTATGTCCTTGTCGCGCCTGAAATCTCCGCCTAATATTTCTCCTGACCCAGCCATCGGTGTGTAGCCAAGGTCGATCGCAAATAGATCGGGGTACTTTCTCATGTCCAAAGATTCTCACGACCGGCTCGACGGGCGCGGCTTGCCCGCAGGTTGGTATTATTTCGGCCCGCAGCCGCCCTGGGATGCCGAAAAGAACCAGGCAACGCCCCCTGGCCAGGCTGAAGGCGACCAGGGAAACCGCGCGAACGCCGGCCATGCGAACTGGAACCTGCGGGATGGCGAAGGCCCCCATCGTCGGCCCGACCCGAAAGACCTCGACGACAATGAGGATCTGAAGGAAGCCTTCGACCGGATCTCGCGCGGGGACATCGGCGCCGACACGATCGCGAAGCTGTTCAACGTCCGCGACCGGGATTTCTGGGTCGGGGCGATCGGCGGCTCGATCGTGGCGCTGGCCCTGAACAACCTGCCGCAGATCAAGATGATGCTGGCCATGCTGACGGCCAGTGGCGGCCCCGGGAAATCCGGCCAGGCCCAGACCAGGACCACGGCGCCCGCCCCTTCCGGGCAAGGCAATGACACGGCGGAAAAGGAGCAGCACGATGGCCACCACCAGCAGCACTGACGTATCGGACACCGGCACTCTGCCGACCACCGACGAGGTGATCCGGGCCGGGATCAACGGGGCGGCGATCGCCGCCGCATGGACCGCCGCGAGCGAGGTCATGCGCGTCCGGAACGGCGAATGCACGACACAGGAGGCCTTGCAGACCACAGTGAACTCCGCAGTCATCGGTGCCGGGGCTGGCGCTGTCGCCTCCGCCGCCTCGCATGTGGCGCGCGCGATGCCGATCTGGGGCCTCGCGCTCGTCGTGCTCGGCGCCGGAGCGGTCTACCTCTCTGGCAAGCCGCGCGCCCCGTCGGCCGTTGCGGCCTCCGGATCGGCGACGCCCCGGGAAGAAGGTTGACCCGCCGTCGCGGGTAAAGAAAAGGAGACCAATATGACAAATTCTAGCACGAGCAGGACGCCAGCCACCAGTGGCGCCTCGAGTTCCATGCCCAACAGCCGGCTCCTCACGGGCGCCCTTGTCGGCGGCGTGGTGACCTATCTTCTGACCAACGAGGCGGCTCAGCGCACGATCATTTCCGGCGTGGCCCGGGTTTGGCTTGGGCTCAAGGGCGGCCTCGAAGAGACCAAGGAACGGTTCCGCGACGCCGAATCCGAGATCAAGGCGCAACGGACCGAGTGAGATCGAGATGAACATGCAAGTCTTGGCGGCGGCAGGGCCGATCCAGCCTGTGACGGGGGCTGGGCAGGAGAAGATTTCGATCGTCCACGAAGTCCCCGGACGGCTGCGTGTGCGCATGCCGCTGCTGGGACTTGCACGGCTCGACATCGATCAGCTGGCCCGCATGTTGCGGGCCATTCCCGGCGTCACCGCCGTGCGGATCAACCCGGCGGCGACGAGCCTCGTCTTCCGCCACGACGGTGACGCCGGCACGAGGGCGCGTATTCTGGACCGGCTGGCCAGCCTCGAGCACGGCCAGCTCTGCTTTCAGTCGCCGCAAGACGCCGCCGGCCGGCCCGCGCTTTCCCCGATGCTCTGGCGCGCGGCCCTGTTGGCGCTGCGCCCGGTGCTGCCGCCGCGTCTCGGCAATGCGCTGACGGTCGCGACGATCGCCCCGCGGGTGCTGCGCGGCGCACGCTCGGTCCTGCGCGACGGCGTCACGATCGAGTTGCTCGACGCACTGGCCGTCTCGCTCGGGGCCGCGCAGGGCAACTTCGGCACCGCACTGACCACGGACACGATGATGGAGGCCGGGGAATTCCTCGAAGAGACCACCATCCAGCGATCGGGCGCCCTGCTGCAGAAACTGTTGATGCCCAACCCCGAGACCGCGATGATCGAACGGGATGGGCAGATCGTCGAGGTCGCCTTCGCCGAGGTTCGGAGGGGCGATACCGTGGTCGTCGAGACCGGTGGCCTCGTACCGGTGGATGGGCGGGTGATCTCGGGCCGGGCGCAGGTGAACCAGGCCTCGATCACCGGCGAGAGCCTGCCGGAAACCAAGGAGCCCGGAGATGCGGTGATCGCCGATACCGTGATCGAAAGCGGTGCGCTGCGGATCGAAGCCCAGTTCGTCGGATCGGAGACCACCACGGCACGCATCGCCGCGATGATCCGCGAGTCGCTGGACAAACGATCGGAGACCGAACGTCTGGCCGCAGATCTCGCCGACCGGCAGGTCCACATGACGCTTGCCCTCGGTGCGTTGACGCTTCTGCTGACCCGCGACATCCGCCGCGTGAGCTCGGTCTTCCTGATCGACTATGCCTGCGCCACGAAGCTGAGCGCGCCGGTGGCGGTGCGGGCGACGATGTCCGCAGCCGTCGCGCGCGGCATCCTCATCAAGGGCGGGCCGATCATCGAGAAGCTGGCCAAGGTGGACACCGTCGTCTTCGACAAGACGGGCACGCTCAGCCACGGAACCCTCAGCGTCACCGACGTCGTGCCGCTGGGCCGCTCGCGCTCGGAAGACAGGCTTCTGGCGCTGGCCAGTTCGCTCGAGGCGCATTCCCAGCACCCGGTCGCCCGGGCGATCGTCGCCGAGGCGCGGGCGCGGCAGCTGGGCACCGTCCTGCACGGCGAGGTTGAGCAGAAGGTGGGCTACGGCCTGCGGGCCATGGTCGGCAAGGACGAGGTCCTGATCGGAAGCCGGCATTATCTCGAACAGATCGAAGGCGTGGATTTCTCAGCCCATGAAGAGCAACTGGCCGCGTTCGACACCGCCGGAAAGATGGTGCTGTTCCTTGCCCGCGCCGGCAAGCCCGCGGGGTTGATCGGGTTGCACGACGCGTTGCGCGAGGATGCGGCGGAAACCGTTCGGCGCCTGCGTGCGGAGGGCGTGAAGCGGCTGGTCATGTTGACCGGCGACCGGCGCGCCCGCGCCGAGGGTTTTGGCGCGACCCTGGGGTTCGATGAGGTTCATGCCGAGCTGCGCCCCGAGGACAAGGCCCGCATCATCGGCAGGTTGCAGGACGAGGGCTGCAAGATCGCCTTCGTCGGCGACGGGATCAACGACGCCCCGGCGCTGGCGGCCGCTGAGGTCGGTTTCTCCATGCCCCAGGGGGCCGACATCGCGCAGGCCGCGGCCGACATCACCCTGCTCGACGATCGTCTTCTCGCCGTCGCCGAGGCCCGCACGGCCGCAACGCGCGCGATGCGGATCATCCACACCAACGGCAACCTGGGGATCGCCATCAACACCGGGCTCTTCGTCGCGGCCTCGGCCGGGTCTCTGCCACCGGTCGCGGCCTCGGTGCTGCACAACGGATCGACCTTCGCACTCCTGCTTGCGGCGCTGGCGGGTGCGGGGGCACCAGAACCCGCCAGCGCCGATACAAGCACCGGACTTTTACTTGACTGATTTGGTCAATTAATGACATTCTGCCCGCAGGAAAGACTCTGCGGAGAAATGGCGCGATGGTTTGCTGTGTTCATCACATTCCCGGTCGGGTGCGGTTCAGGATCGAGGCTCTGCGTGACGACACCGGACTGGCCGAGCGCATCAGGGAGCAAGTCTCTTCGCTCGCCGTGGTGACCGCAGTGGAAGTCAATCGGCATGCCCGCTCGGTGGTGGTTCACTATCAACCGCAAGAAGGCCGGGTCGGCGAGATCATGGACCACATCTGCATCAATTACCCGGTCGCGGCCCTGACCCCGATGGCCCAGCGTGCCGCGCGTGAGGCGGTCATGGCCGATGATGCGCGCGCCACACCGTCTTCGATCCGCCTTCCGTCGCTTCCGAACATGCCCGAGGGATTTTCCCGCGCTCTGGGCCGCGCGGCGAGCCAGGCAGTGGTCAAGACGCTGGTCAGCCGGCTCGTCGGGGTCTGAGCACAAGAGCGGAGCCCCACTCCGGGCAGACCGCCCCTGTCGATCGTTTCAATTGGCCGGCGGCCCTCTGCTCACCCGAGCAATGGGGTAGCCGTCTGTGCTTGTCGGGTGATGTTGTGACAGGCTTGTTCGCCAGCGGGGGGGAGGCCAGGCTTCTCGTCCCGCCCCGGCAAAATGACAGGCAGCACGCTCGGGCTTCGACATCAGGAAGCGGCGTATCCCAGCATGGCCCCTGCCCCGACCCACTCGTGCCTACGGGACAATGACGTCGCTGGAGACCATTGCATGCGGTGCGATCGTCTTGGCGGACGGCGCAAGAAAGTGCCGCCGCCTGTGCCTGCATCGTCGATTTGCACGGCAATCTCATCTGGTCTGTTCATCGCCCTCATCTTCCGTCTCGATCCACCACATCGAGCGCAACAGGCAGAACATCTCTCCCCATGGGATCTCGGGAGGGGAAATCGGCGTCCCGCCCCTCCTCCGGTTTACTCCTTGAAAGTTCTTCCATGGTCAGCTGACGACCAAGACCCGGACAGAACGAACCAAAGGCCCGGTCTCCATGGGAAGCACGTCATGACCCTAATTGTCGGCCTGCCCTCGATTTCCATGGGTTCAGCTATTGACCCCTCCCCGATCTTACCCCCAAAATGGGGGTGTCGATTGGAGGTCAGCAATGAAGGACGTCATCTCTGCCGCGAGTGGCCTGTTGGCCGGAGTGGAGTTCTGGTTCCAGAACAAGGTGGAGCACGCCGCGGCAAAGCGTGAAGCGAAGGCCTGGGCGAAGGCTTTGCCGAAGGCCATGCTGGAAGAGATAGTGGCGGCTGTTCCTATGCCTGCGCACCTGTGGCGCGAGGACTATTGGGTTCTCAATCAGGAGTCGCTGCGGGAAGGCCCGGCGATCTACCGGGCTTATGTGGACGAGAATTTCGCCCATGAGCCGGAGGCTCGGCGCGTGGAGCTTGTGGATCGTCTCATGAGTGTGAGGTATTGGCAGTGGAGCGATGCAACCCGCGAGCTGACGCGGGCCGCTGTCAGTGCTGGTATGGCGGCTGATCAGGCCCGCCGGGATGCGAACTACGCGGCCCGGATGGCGGAGGAAGCGGCGAGGCCGCATCGCCTGTCGATGGCCGGTCGGAAAGCCGAGGCGGAAGCCTGCTATCGCAACTCGGGTGTCTATGCGGACGGAAGCGGTCGCGTGCTGAGCCACGCGGAACGGTTCCAGCTCGGTCTGCCCGCCAACCCTGGTGGCGCGAAATCGGGGCTGATCGACGGATAGGTTCCGCCCGCGACGATTTTTGTTCGAGGAATTGATGATGAAGAGATTTGTGCTCGGGCTGCTGCTGGCCCTCGCGTCGCCCGCCTATGCCGAAGGGCTCGATCTGACACCGATCCGGCAGGATCTGGACCGGGCGATGGCGTCCAATGGAAAAGCTGTCTGGCTGATCTACGGCGCGGTCTCGCGCGAGAAGATCACCGAGGCGATCAAGGTTCTCGCGCCGATCAAGTCGCGGGTGGCGGTCGGCGTTTATGGCGATATGTTCTTGGACGATCAGGCGCGTGCCGATTTCAAGGCAGCGGGCTTCAAGGTCTGCTCCAAGTGGGGCCGGGATAACCTTCTGATCACGCTGCACAAGCCAAACGGCGACGGCGATTTCAAGAACAATGCCTTGTTCGATGCGAAGATCCGCTTCTCCGAAACCGATGCGCTGATCTTCGAGGAGCGCAGCCGTCAACTCGAAGCCATCGCTGGCGAATGGGAAATGGGCGGCACGATGCCGGGGGCAGCGAAGAAGAACTTCTTCTTCGCGAATATCCTGTCCGCCGAACTTGATGGTGAAGCACCGCCCAGCCCCGCGCGCGTTAGCGATGACGCGAAGGTCGGCGGCGTGTCGAGCCTGCTGTCCTTTGAAGGCGGGCGCGGATGCTTCGTGAAATGACCTGGCGCGTTTCAGCCCCCCACCCGCAGATCGCTCCCCCATTGCATCGTCAGGAGTCCATTATGTTGAAGAGATGCCTTGCCGCCTCGGTCTGCGCGGTCCTGTTCCCAGGTCTTGCGCTGGCCGACACGCTGACGGAGATCGACTATTCCGCGCCGCCGGCCTCCGGCAAACTCGCCGTGATCGGGATCGCTCCGGGCATGACCCTCGACGACGCCCGCGCGGCGATGGAGAAGCGCGGTCTGGAGCTGTCGACCACGAAGGTCGATCTGCGCGCCTCCTCACCCAAGGGCAAAACCTTCGATCTGTCGGCGGTGGCGAAGTTCGGCACGGCCGGCGTGGGCCTCAACACCCGCATGTCCGGGGCCGGCTATGAAGAGGTCGGCGGCACGGTGGATCTGGGGGCGCTTGGCGGTCGGATCATCTCGGTCGGCCGCACGATCCAGGGCAGCAACGCGGATCTGCCGAAGCCGGACGAACTGCTCGCGCAGCTCACCGAAGAATATGGTGAGCCGTCGCTCGTGGAGGTCGATCACGGCGGAAAAATGACGATCCTTTACGGCTGGGACGAGGCGGGCGCGAAGCTGACCGCGCTGGATCAGGCGGCCCCGCTTGAGATGGAGGAGAAGACCAGATCCGGGACCTCGACGACAGAATACGTCCCCTGCGTGTCCTCCGGCTTCGGCACGATGCAGGTGGAATACGACGGGCTGAACAGCGACAAGCCCATCGCGCCGGGATGCTCGGCCCGCTATCAGGTCGTTTACGACTCGAAGGCCGGGCAGTCGAAGATCCGGTTCTCGCTCACGGATTTCGCACGGGCGCGCAAGGCGCGCGAGGAGACGGATCGCCAGATCAACGAGGCCCTGACCGGGACGGCCAAGGCCTCGAACATGGATCTGTAACGGGGCGGCGCGGTCAGGCCCGGGGCCGCGCCCCGTCATTTTCGCGCCATCACCCGGTACATCCGGCCGTTGTAGCGGGCGAGATCGGACAGCCCCGCCGCCCGCCAGCCCCTCAGCTCGTATCCTTCGGGGACAACGATGACCGGCCGGGTGTGGCTCTCGACAAGCTGGATGCCGATGCGGTCGCGCAGGGCGACGAACTGTTCAAGCTCCGCATTCACAGTGGCCCGTTCGGCCTCCAGCCCCGCAAGTTCCGCCCCGGCGACGCCGAGGCTCTGCTCGACACTCGCCCGCTGCGCCGCAAGCTGTGCCTCAAGGGCCGCGAGGGCGCGTGCGCCGTCTTCCCGGGCCGCCGCCAGTTCCCTTGCATTCGCGGCCCGGATCGTATCGACCTCCTGCCTCGCCCCATCGACCAGGCGGCTGGCGCCCCATACCGCCAACAGCAGGATGCCTGCGGCGACGAGACAGATCCCACCGAGCGCGGCCCACGTCAATTTCACCTGTCGCCGGAGCAAGATCCCGTTGGCGTCCAGCCGGGTTCTCAGCTCCTCGTTATCGGCGCGCAGAACTGCCAGTGTCGCCTTTTCCGCAGCGACATGCCCCGAGACCGAGAGCATCATCAGCCGGATCTGCTTTCCTTCGACGTCGAGTTTCCGCCCGATGCCGTCAGCATGCTCCGCGAGGCCTTGCTTCAGGCGATCCAGCTCGCCCGTGGCATCGTCTTCTTCAGCCCGACGCCGTTGCCGCAATTCCGCGATCCGCGCGTCCAGATCAATGGTCATCGCCCGATCTCCCTGTTCCGAAAGGCCGAGGCAGGAAGATCGTGGTCCCGCACCCGTTCGGCCGCGTTTTCCTGCTCCCGGGCCAGCTCCGGGGCAGACAGGCGCGCTTTCAGCCGGTCCCACAGCGAGGTGACGACGGTCACCGCTTCCCGCAGCGCCGGACCGATCTGCAGGGCCTCGACCCGTTCGCGCAGCGCCCTGTCGCGGATTTCCCACCCGGAACCCTGCGCCGGACGCCCGACCTTGCCGGTCAGCACCCCGACGATGACCAGCACCGCGACAGCCGCCGCTTCCTGCGCGACGCGTCGTGCAATCACCGCCTTCTCGGCCTCGAACGCTTGTCTGTCGTCCTGAAGCCGGCGGGCACTCGCTTCGGCCTCATTTCCGGCGGCGGCCCTGATCTCTTCGGCGGCGGAAATCAGATCCGTCGCCTTCTGTTCTGCCGCGCTCCTGATCTTGCGGACCTCCTCCTCCGCCGCCAACCGGAGGGCGGCAGCGTGCTTTCTGCGCGCCGTCGCCACGGCCCGGTCCTGCGCCGCCGCAGATCGTTCGGCTTTGGCCTCGGCATGGAGTCCCTCCGCCTGATGCAGCCTCGCCTCAAGATCGCGAGCCATTCTCTCCGCCGAGGCACTCAGCTCATCCTCCTGATCGGCGAGGTCGCTCACCATCTCCTCCATCTGCCTCAGCGTGCGGGCGTTGCGGCTGGCCTCGTCCTTGCGGGCGCGCCATTGCTGCCGCGACAGCCGCTCCCGCTTCGGGCCGGTGCGGGTCAGGCCGGAAGGCAGTCCCACTTCGCGGTGATACTGGTCCTGAAGCTCGCGGGCCCGCGCGCGATAGGCATGATTGCCATGCTTCACCGCCGTCTTGTCGTCATGTCCTTCGCCTCGGGCCCCGGCTTCGGCCTCACTCTTGGCCAGCCAGCACGGGTTCAGATCCCGGGCAGAACAGGCGGGATCATCCAGCGGCAAGACGTAGGCGTGCAGATGCGGGTGCTCCTCGTCGACATGTTCGATCACGCTCACCAAGCGCTCACCAAAGAGGCCACGCAGAAACGTCAGGTTCCGCTCCACCCAGGCGTCATAGTCCCGCCGGGCTTCCGGGTTTCCCATGACCTGCGCGGTCAGATGCGGATGCGATGCCACCGCCGTCAGCAGGGTGTGACGGTCGGCGCGGATACCCCGGCGCGCCGACCGGCCATCCTTCAGCGTGACCGCGACACTGCCCGCGGCCACCATCTCGTCATGCAGGCGCTGCACCTCCTGAGGCGACACGCCGGCGATCACCCGGAAGGGGCGCGGTTCGGACACGTGTGTCGAGAACATCGGATCGCGCCGCGCCTCTGCCAGAACCTGTTCGACCGACTGGCCTGTCTTGTTGGGCTTGCGGGAATAGGTCTGCAGGTGGAAAAACTGGGGTCCGGCCATGGCTCAGCCCCCGTTGCCGGAGAAACGCAATATGGACCGACTATTATGTTGCAAGCAACATGTCGGCGAAGGCGCTGCGCCCCTCGACCCAACCAGCGGCTGCGCCGCCGATCCGTCCCGGATCGAAGCCGCCAATGGCGGCTGCAAAACCCGACCTTCGCCAGCCTTGTGACGGGCGCTCCGGTCGGGTTTTGCGGAAGTGCCATCTGCGGTTCCTGATTGCCTGATCGATGCCTGAGGCCGCTGACTTACCATGGTCATGCTTGCCTCCGTGCGCAGGCCCGGATCAGCTCCGCAGTCAGGATGCCACTGACCGCTTTTCCGCGCGTTTCCTGTCTTACCAAACCGATGAACGCCCGCGCAGCATTCCTCACTCGGAAGCGATCAGTTCGTTCCGCATTGCGATCCGCCAAGAGCAGGCAGAGCGAGGTTCGCATCTCTCCCAACCTGTCACGCGCGGCATCCCAATCCGAACCGGACACACCCAGCATCATCGCCCGCTCTCTCGCCCCAAGCCCGATGCAGCGCCAACTCGGGCTGTGCAGACACCCGTCAGCTTCGGCGTAAAGCTCGATTGCCTCACGCAACTCCTCTCCGGCCAGTGCCAAAACCTGTCCAATGCCGATGCGTTGCGGCTCGGGCGCGGCGTCGTCGTGTCTCTTACAGGTTTCGATTTTCTTTTGAGGATTGGTATTAGGTCGGACAGAACTGTCCGACGGCGCGGTCTGGATTGTCCGACCGGAATTCGTCGAAAACTCGGTGACGATGGTTTCGAGCACATCGATGATCGCAGCCAGTCGCTCGCCGTCCCGCACCTCGGAGGGGCGCAGACGCGGGAAAGCCTCGCGGGCGGCCGCCAGCGCCTCGGGGGCGTCGAGGTTGCGGATCTGGCGAATGAGATCGTTGGCGCGCCGCCGGTCGTCCTTCAACCGTTCGGCGCCGATTGCAACGCTTCGCTGCCAGGCCAGAAATTCACCAGCGCGCTCAATCAACGGAGCAAGGTTGATGCCGCCGACCAAAAGGATCCGCCCATCCCCGGCGCGGCGGCCAAAGCGCTTGCCGTTGGCAGCGCCGGTGCGGCGGATCAACCCGCAGGCCTCCAGCCGCGTCTCGATCCGGGCAATGCGGCGCACATTGAAGCCAAGGCGATCAGACAGTCCAGAGACCTTCTCCCAGAAGCCGCAGATCCGATCGGGCAAGAAATCCTCTGAGCGCACCAGCCGGAAGGCACAGCGCAGGTAGCCCAAATCTTCGTCGCGCAAACCCAACCGGTTGCGCAGCTTTTGCAGGACATCCAGCAGCTCGAATGGCGACATACCCTCAGGCAGACCGCAATGCGTGAGGGTGGTGCTCATGCTCCCGCCCTCTCTGCTAGTTCCGAAATCCGGCTTGCTTGGCGGCACACCGCACAGTAGGTTTCAGCTACGGAGTAATTTTCCATTTGGTCGTCGGAGCGGGTTGCAGCCCCTCCGGCGACTTTCCGTTTGTGGCTCCTCTCATCCGGGAAACCGTCCCGAGAAAGGTTCGCCACACCCCGATTTTCCGCAATGAAATCAACGGGGTATTTTCGCGGGTTCGCCACGCCAAGCCACTGAAATCCGGGAATTGCCCCATTCCCTCCGGGCCTACCAGATCCCCCCGCCGCGCAAAGGGAAACGGGGGCCACTTGGCCCCCGCCCCTGCCGCCGCGACGAAGCGTTCAGCCCTGCACGGGCGTCACCGCCATCGCCTTGTTCACCTTGCCCTTCAGCTCCCAGCTGACCGAGACCTTCTCGCCGGTCTTCAGCGTGGTCATGTCGAAGGTTTTCTTGAGCCGGTAGGTGCTGCCGTCGGCCAGCGTGATCACGCGATGGGCGGTGTCGATCGTCTTGATCGTGCCGGTGGTCGTGGTGGCGCCGGCGGCCATCGCCAGCGAGGCCGAGCCCAGCGCCAGAACGGTGACCACGGGAAGAAGGAAGGAACGCATGTCGTGCTCCGTGAAAGCGGCCCGCTGCGGGGCCGGAAAGCGAAGCCGTCAGGGTTGTCGCGTCGGTGGCGAAACCACCCGGCAGCCCCCGGCCTCACCACGAATCTAGCAGCGCCGCAGCGGGCCGTCAGCCGGGGGGCCAGGGCTTGTGACGGGGCGTGAGCGGCGGATGACTTCGGCGTGAGAGCGATGTCGCAAACCGGCCTTCGGTGTCGCGAACAGCCGGGCACCGCGGCGGCGCGGGCCGCGGAAATCACGCCTGCGAGACAACCCTGTCAGCGCCGCGCCGAAAGCCCTTCGGACCCGGTGCCGGCGCTCAGCCGACGACCATGTCGTCGCGGTGAATCAGCGCCGCGCGCCCCGGGTAGCCGAGGATCTCGGCGATCTCGCGCGAGCGGTGGCCGGCGATCTTGTGCGCCTCCTCGGCGGTGTAGCGCACGAGCCCCTTGGCGAGGATCGCGCGGTCCGGCCCCGCGATCGCCACCGGCTCGCCACGGCCGAAATGGCCGACGACCGCGGTGACCCCCGCGGGCAGGAGCGAGCTGCCCGACATCAGCGCCTCGACCGCGCCGGCATCGACGAAGATCTCGCCGCGCGGCTTCATCGCCGCGATCCAGCGCTTGCGCGCCGCCTGCGGGTCGCCCTCGGGCAGGAACCAGGTGCAATTCGCCCCCGCGGCGAGCGCGGAAAGCGGGCGCGCCACCGAGCCCTCCATGATCGCCATCGCGCAGCCGCCGGCGACCGCGGTCTTGGCGGCGAGGAGTTTCGTCTTCATGCCCCCCTTCGAGAGGCCCGAGATCGGATCGCCCGCCATCGCCTCGATCTCCGGGGTGATGTGCTCGACCACCTCGAAGCGCGTGGCGGAGGGGTCTTCCTTCGGGTTCGCGGTGTAAAGCCCGTCGACGTCGGAGAGCAGGATCAGCTGATCCGCCCCCGCCGTCACCGCGATCTGCGCGGCGAGGCGGTCGTTGTCGCCAAAGCGGATTTCGTCGGTCGCAACCGTGTCGTTTTCGTTGACGATCGGCACGACGCCAAGGCCCAGCAGCGTCTCCATCGTGGCGCGGCTGTTGAGGTAGCGGCGGCGGTCGTCAGTGTCCTCGAGCGTGACGAGCACCTGCGCCGTGGTCACGCCATGGGGGGCGAGCGCCTCCTCATAGGCGCGGGCGAGCTGGATCTGGCCCACCGCGGCGGCGGCCTGCGATTGTTCGAGCGGCAGCGCGCCCAAGGGCAGCCCCAGCACGCGGCGGCCCAGCGCGATCGAGCCGGAAGACACCAGCACCACGTCGCAGCCGCGCTTGCGCGCCGCGGCGACGTCCTCGGCCAAGGCCACGAGCCAGTCGCGTTTCAGACCCCGCGGCCCGACGAGCAGCGCCGAGCCGATCTTGATGACGAGACGGCTCGCCGCCGCCACATCCGGTTTCACGGTTGCCACGATCCGCCCTCTTCGGTGTCGTCATCCCCGCCCGAGATCTCGGCCCAGAGCGCGCGCAGAACCTCGTTCACGCCCTTGCGCGAAACGCCCGACATCAGCAGCACCGGCCCGTCGACGGCCTTTTCGAGCGAGCGCTTGCGGCTCGCGAGCGTCTTCGCGTCGAGCGCGTCGATCTTGTTCAGCACCGTGATCCGGGGCTTCGTGAACAGTTCCTCGGAATAGGCCTCGAGCTCACCGATGATGGTGCGGTAATCCTTGGTGATCGTGCTCGAAGTGCCGTCGACGAGGTGCAAAAGCACCGAGCAGCGCTCGACATGGCCGAGGAACTGGTCGCCAAGGCCGCGCCCCTCGGAGGCGCCCTCGATCAGGCCGGGGATATCCGCCATCACGAATTCCTTGCCGTCGATGCCGACGACGCCAAGGTTCGGCACGAGCGTGGTGAAGGGGTAATCCGCGATCTTCGGACGCGCGTTGGAAACCGCGCTCAGGAAGGTCGATTTGCCGGCGTTCGGCAGGCCCAGAAGCCCGGCGTCGGCGATCAGCTTGAGCCGCAGCCAGAGCGTGCGCTCGACCCCCTCCTGCCCCGGGTTCGCGCGTTGCGGCGCCCGGTTGGTGGAGGATTTGAAATGCAGGTTGCCCCAGCCGCCATTGCCGCCCTTGGCGAGCAGAACCTTCTGCCCCGGCTGGGTGAGATCGGCGAGCACGGTTTCCTCGTCCTCGTCGATGATCTCGGTGCCGACCGGCACCTTCAGCACGATGTCCTCGCCATCCTTGCCGGTGCGCTGCGAGCCCATGCCGTGCTGACCCGACTGCGCGAAGAAATGCTGCTGATAGCGGAAGTCGATGAGCGTGTTCAACCCCTCGACCGCCTCGGCCCAGACCGAGCCGCCCTTGCCGCCGTCGCCACCGTCGGGGCCGCCGAACTCGATGAATTTCTCGCGCCGGAAGCTGACGCAGCCCGCGCCGCCGCCGCCCGAGCGGATGTAGACCTTGGCGAGATCGAGGAATTTCATCGGTATCGTCCTTGTTGCAAGGCGCCCGTTTACGCGCAGCCGCGCAAATCTTCAAGCGGCGCATGGGGGCGCTGCCCCCAAACCCCCGAGGTATTTCTGGCAAGATGAAAGCCCTTCCCCTTCATCTTGCCGAAAATACCTCGGGAGGGTCCGGGAGGGCAGCGCCCTCCCGGTGACGCGGGAGCCGCGCTCAGCCCATCTTCTTCAGATAGGTCCAGGTCGGCACCCGTGCGCAGCGCGCGACCGACCAGCTTTCGGCATCGCCGAGATATTCGAAGCCGCAATGGGTCAGGACACGGGCGGAGCCGGGATTGTCCTGGAACACCTCGGCAAAGAGGGTGCGGCTGCCATGCGGATTGGCCGCGACCAGCGCCGAGACCGCCTCCGAAGCGAAGCCGGTATTCCAGAAGCCCGGGCCGACCCAATAGCCGACCTCGGACTGATCCTCGCCGAGATGGGTGAGCGAGACGACGCCGAGCACCTCGCCCAGCCCCTGCGCCGAGCCGTCCATCGCCCAGACGTCCTCGCTCCGCTTGTCGGAGAGGGAGCGGGCGACATAGGCCTCCGCGGTGCCGGGCGGCAGCGGATGCGGGATCGCGCGGGTGCCCTCGGCGACGCGGCGATCGGCGGTATACATGCTGATGAGACCGGCGTCGGAGCGACGCAGCGGACGCAGCACGAAGCGCTCCGCCGAGATCACGGGTTGCGCCGAAAGGGTTTCCTGAAACATCGCGCTCCTCCTCGAAACGCCGGCCTTCTGGCCGTAAACCTTAAATTGGGCAGGTTGATGGCGATTTAAACCCAACCTGTTGAAATTCCGTTCCCCGTCCCGCCCCTCGCCGCCTCCCTGCCGCGAGACCGTCGGGCGAAACGAGAGGGGGGACCGGCCTTTCAGCCGATCCCCCCCTTGTCTCACCGGGTTGCGGTTCGGCTTATTCGGCCGCCTCCGCAACGGGAAGAACCGAAATGAAGGTGCGGCCCTTGAGCCCCTTGTGGAAGGTGACCTTGCCTTCGGTGACGGCGAAGATGGTGTGATCACGGCCCATCATGACGCCTTCGCCCGGCCACCAGGTGGTGCCGCGCTGACGCACGATGATGTTGCCCGAGATCGCGGCCTGACCGCCGTAGAGCTTCACGCCAAGGCGACGACCGGCCGAGTCGCGGCCGTTGCGGGACGAACCGCCTGCTTTCTTGTGTGCCATGGTGGATTACTCCTGAGCTGCAGCGGCTTTTTTCGCGCGCTTCGGTTTCGCGGGAACCTCGGCAGCCG
Organism: Paenirhodobacter sp.; assembly: GCF_050177655.1. Lineage (NCBI taxonomy): Bacteria > Pseudomonadati > Pseudomonadota > Alphaproteobacteria > Rhodobacterales > Paenirhodobacter > Paenirhodobacter sp. Next base: position 11,137 of record NZ_JBFXGV010000040.1, on the reverse strand, counting down.
GAGCGCCGTGAACGGCGCGGCGGGCCGAAGCGGTGCCGACGGCTTCCTTCACGCCCGAGGCATCGGCGCCCGAGGCGAGAACCTCGGTCACGCGCACCAGCGTCAGCTGCTGACGGTGGCCACGGGTACGCTGCGAGGAGTGTTTCCGGCGGCGCTTGTGGTAGGTGATGACCTTGTCGGCCTTGATCGTGTCGATGACCTCGGCCACGACCGCGGCGCCGGCCACGGTGGGCGCGCCGACGGTGACGCTGTCGCCACCAACCATCAGGATCTCGTTGAACTGGACTTTTTCACCAGCCACGGCAGCGATCAGTTCCACGCGGAGCACGTCGCCCGCCTGAACCTTGTATTGCTTGCCGCCAGTCTTGAGGACCGCAAACATGCGTTCTTCCTTTTCTCAGCCGCGCCCTGTGGCCCCCTTACGGTGTTGCCGGGTTTCCCCGCCTCGGACAGCGCGCCCTCACGGGCGTTGTTGCAAATGATAGGCCCAGCACGAAGAGACTCCGGGCCGGGTTGGCGGCTTATCGGGGATCGGGGGCGGTGAGTCAAGCGGTTTCGGGGCGATCGCGGCCTCCCGCCCCGGGGTCGCGAGAGAGCCGTTGCCGCGACCGCAAATCAAGCATATGATTGATTCATGGACTCGCAAAGACACGCTTATATCCGCAAGGACGCGCGACGCGCGATGATCGCCGAGGCGGCACGCGCGCTGATTCTCGAGGAGGGCTATGCCGCACTGCGCACCCGCACCGTGGCCGCGCGCGTCGGCATCAATATCTCGACGCTGCATTTCCACGTGGCGAACAAGGCCGAGCTCGTGGCGCTGGTGGCGGACAGCACGCGCGACGCCTTCCTCGCGCGGCTGCCCCCGGCCCCCGATCCCGCGCGCCCCGCCCGGGCGCAGCTGCGCGCCGAGGCGCAGGCCTATCACGACAGCCTGCGCGACGCCCCGGAGCTCGCCGCCTGTTTCGCCCAGCTGCGCCAGATCGCCGGGACCGAGCCGGAGATCGCCGCGAAGCTCGAGGATTTCGCGCAGGGCTGGTGCCAGCGCCATGTCGAGATCCTCGCGATCGGCCGGGCGCAGGGCGTGTTCCGCGCCGATCTGGCGCCCTTGCCGGCGGCGCTCGCGCTCACCGGCGCGCTCACCGCCTTCGCAGCGCGCGGGCCGGGCGGGCGCGCGATGTTCTGGCCGGTCTTCGACGAGATCGAACGCGGCTTTCTCGCCCCCGGGCGCACCCAGGAGGAAGGACAATGAAATTTTCCGACATGGCCGAGCGGCAGATCCTCAAGGCCCAGGCCGAGGGGCAGTTCAATAAACTCAAGGGCGCGGGTAAGCCGCTCGATCTTTCCGGCGACGGCAGCGCGGATGCGGTGGGCTTCCGGATCATGGCCGAGGCCGGGGCGCTGCCGCGCGAGATCGAATTGCGCAAGGCGGTCGAGGCGCAGACCCGCGTCGTCGCGGCCGCCCCCGATGCGGAAACGCGCAGGCAGGCGGTGAAAAAGCTCGCCGATCTGCAGCTGCGCCTCGACATCGAGCAGGAGGCGCGGCGCCGCTTCTACGGCAGTTGAACGCGCTCAGGCGTCCCAGCGCGCCAGTGCCTCCTCCGGCGTGATCCGCGCCAGCGCCGAGCCCGGGCCGATCGCGCCGGGCGTTGCCGAGAGCTTCGGCGCGGGGGCCGGCTGGCGCATGCCCTCGTGGTCGAGATAGACGCCGCGCGCCACGTTATGCGGATGCGCCGCCGCCTCGGCGAGGCTCAGCACCGGCGTCGCGCAGGCATCCGAGCCGTCGAAGACCAGCGCCCATTCCGCCCGCGTCCTCTCGAGGAAACGCGCGGCGAGCGCGGCGCGCAGCGCGGGCCAGCGGGTGCGGTCGGCGCGGTCGGGCAGCTCGCCCGGGGCGAACCCGGCGAGGCGCTGGAACTCGATCCAGAATTTCTCCTCGATCGGGCCGATCGCGACATGGCCGCCGCCCTTGCAGGGATAGGTGCCATACCAGGGCAGCGCGCCGTCGAGCAGGCTGGTGCCGCGCCGCCCGTCCCAGACGCCGTTCGCGACGAGCCCGTGGATCATCGTCATCAGATGCGCGACGCCATCGGTGATCGCGGCATCGACGACCTGCCCCTGCCCCGTCGCCTGCGCATGCCAGAGCGCGGCCATCATCCCGAAGGCGAGATACATCGTGCCGCCGGCGAAATCGCCCACGAGGTTGAGCGGCACCACCGGCTGTTCGGGCGTGCCGATCGAACCGAGCGCGCCCGAGAGCGCGATGAAATTGATGTCGTGACCGGCGGTCGGGGCGAGCGGCCCGCTTTGCCCCCAGCCGGTCATCCGCCCATAGACGAGCCGCGGGTTTTCCGGAAAATCGGCGGGGCCGAGGCCGAGCCGCTCCATCGCGCCCGGGCGCATCCCCTCGATCAGCGCATCGGCGCGCGCGATCAGCCGGCGCGCCAGCGCCTTGTCGGCGGGGGACTTGAGGTCGAGCTCGAGCACGTCGCGGCCGCGCTCGATCGGGTCGTTCTCCATGCCGAGCACATTGCCCGCCGCCCCGCCCGCGCCCGGGCGCGCGATGCGGATCACCTCGGCGCCCATGTCGGCGAAAAGCTGCGCGGTGAAGGGGGTGGGGCCGAGGCCCGAGATCTCGACGATGCGGAGCCCGGCGAGCGGGCCTTGCGGCAGGGTGGTCATCTGTCTTCCTTCTCCGGCGGCGCGCAGCCGGGGGTTTTGCACCCCCGGACCCCCGCAAGGTATTTCCGGCAAGATGAAAGGGTAAAGCCGGCGCGCGCGTGACGCAGCGTCAGGGCTTCGGCGCGGGGAAATCGGCGCGGAACAACGCCCATTCCTCGATCACCCGGCCGTCGGGCAGATGGCACCAGCCGCTCTCGCCGCCGTCGGCCGCGGTGCGGATCTCGAGCGTGCCGCCCAGCGCGACGCAATGCTGAGAGGCGGGATTGGCGAGGCCCGGCGCCGCGTTCTCCGGCGCCGCGCAGGCGGCGAGCGGGATCAGACCGGCCAGCAGGATCACACGCGCCATCGCCTCAGCTCCCCGCCTTTTCCTCGAGCGCCAGCCATTCCTCCTCGGCCGCCTCAAGCGCGGTCTGGCGTTCGGCCAGCATCTCGGTCGCCTTCTTGAACTTCACCGGTTCGCGGGTGAAAAGCTCGGCATCGGCAAGCAGATCGACGAGCTTGCGGATCTCGAATTCGAGCTTCTCGATGATCCCGGGCAGCGCCTCGAGCCGGTGTTTTTCGGTGAAGCTGAGGCCGGATTTCTTCGGCGCCTCCTTCGGCGCTTGGGCCGGGGTGTCGGGCTTTTTCGCCGCGGGCTTCGGCGCGGGTGCAACCGGCGCCGCGCTCAGCGCCTTTTGCGCCTGATAATCCGACCAGCCGCCGGCATAGACCGTCGCGCGCCCGTCGCCCTCCATCGCGATCGTCGTCGTCGCGACGCGGTCGATGAAATCGCGGTCGTGGCTCACCAGCAGCACGGTGCCGTCATACTCGCCCAGAATATCCTGCAGCAGATCCAGCGTTTCCACGTCGAGATCGTTCGTCGGCTCGTCGAGCACCAGCAGATTCGACGGTTTCGCCATGATCCGCGCCAGCAGAAGCCGCGCGCGTTCACCGCCCGAAAGCGAGCCGATCGGCGCGCGCGCCTGCATCTCGTCGAAAAGGAAATCCTTGAGGTAAGCCACGACATGTTTCGGCACGCCGCGCACCATCACCTGATCGGAGCGCCCCGACACCCGCATGTCGGGGTCGTTCACCATCCCGTCCCAAAGCGTCATGCTCAGATCGAGCGTCGCGCGCGCCTGATCGAAAACCGCCATCTCGAGATTGGTGCCAAGGCTGACACTGCCCGCATCGGGCGCGATCTCGCCGGTGAGCATCTTCAGAAGCGTGGTCTTGCCCACGCCATTCGGCCCGACGAAGGCGACGCGGTCGCCGCGCAGCACGCGCAGGTCGAACCCTTTGACGATCGCCTTCGCGCCGAAACTCTTCTCGAGCCCCTTCGCCTCGATCACCCGCTTGCCCGAGGCGGTGCCGCTTTCCAGCTCCATCGCCGCGGTGCCCTGCCGCCGGATCTGCCCCGCACGTTCGGCGCGCAAGGCCTGCAGCGCGCGCACGCGCCCCATGTTGCGCTTGCGCCGCGCGGAAATGCCCTCGACCGCCCATTTCGCCTCGGCCTTGATCTTGCGGTCGAGCTTGTGGCGCGCCTCGTCCTCCTCGGCCCAGACCTGTTCGCGCCAGTCCTCGAAAGCCTCGAAGCCGCGCTCCTGCCGGCGCACCGCGCCGCGGTCGATCCAGAGCGTCGCGCGCGTCAGATGCCGCAAAAAGGCGCGGTCGTGCGAGATGATGACATAGGCGGTGCGGGTGTCGCGCAGGTAGTTTTCGAGCCAGCCGATCGCCTCGATGTCGAGGTGGTTCGTCGGCTCGTCGAGCAGCATGAGTTCGGGCGCCTCGGCCAGAAGCTTCGCCAGCGCCGCGCGCCGCCGCTCCCCGCCCGAGGCGGTGGAAACCGGCGCATCGGGGCGGAATTTCAGCCCCTCGGCGACGACATCGACCTTGTAGGCCTCCCCCTCGGGCAGGCCCGAGGCGGCAAAGGCGCCAAGCGTGGCAAAGGCCGACAGATCCGGCTCCTGCTCCATATAGCCCACGCGGGTGCCGGTGGGCACGACGCGGCTGCCCTGGTCGGGCTCGACCATCCCCGCCATCACCTTCATCAGCGTCGACTTGCCCGAGCCGTTGCGCCCGACGAGCGCGACGCGGTCGCCCTCCTGCACGGTGAGGTCGAGCCCGTCGAAAACGGGATTGCCGCCAAAGGTGAGCGAGATGCCGGTGAGCTGAAGAAGAGGTGCGCGTGCCATGGCTCTCCGCTAGCCGGGCGGCGCGCAAAGGTCAACGGGCGGAGGGGGCGCCGCCCCCGCTCCTGCGGAGCCCCCCGGGATATTTGATCCCTTTGGAAGACCGTTTCTACAGAGCGGAAATATCCCGGGGGAGGCGAAGCCGGGGGCAGAGCCCCCTCCCCCGTTGCCCCCGCCCTCGTTTCCAAAGTGTGGAAATATCCCGGGGGAGTCTGCGGCACGCAGACGGGGGCAGCGCCCCCTAGCCGGCCACCATCCGCAGCGCCCGCGCCCGCGCCGGGGGAATCGCGCCGATCTCGAGCCCGGTGAAGACATGCAGCGTGCCGAGATCCTCGTCGACCACGGCATGATCGCTGACCCAGCCGCCCATCACCAGATAGGTCCGCAGAAGCGGCGGCATCCGCAGCATCGCGAGCTTCGGATCGCCCTTGCGGCCGAGCAGCGCGCGCGCGTAGCGCACCACCTTCGGCGCCTTCACCCGCGGTAACCAGCGGCGCGGCGCGAGGTGGCGCTCGGCCAGCACCGCGAAAGCGTCGGCATAGCGCTCCCAGTCGGTGCCGGTGAAGGAGGAGCAGCCGAAGAGCATCTCCACCCGCCCGGCATCGACGAAGCGCGTCATCGCCCCCCAGGCGACGCGCAGGATGTCGGGATCGTGGACCTCCGGGTCGATGCAGAATCGCCCCATCTCGACCATCCGCCCGGGATATCCCGCAAGCGCCGAGAGATTGTAATATTGCGCCGAATAGCTGCGCCCGATCTGCGCCCCGCTTTCCAGCGGCATCAGCCGGAAACAGCAGACGAGCCGGCCCGAGGCCAGCTCCTCGACGAGGACATGTTCGCAGATCGCGTCGAAATCGTCGGCATCGCAGCGCTCCGCCGCCGCCCCCCCGCGGAAACTGCGCCCGCGCAACGCCTGGGCGGCGTGCAGATCGTCCGGCGTTGCGGCGAGACGCGCCGCGTATCGTCCTTTCGAAAGCGACAGCAGCATGGCGTCCCCGCAGCTCCCCGCAGCCCGATGCATTGCCCGGGCATGATAGGCGAAACGGGCGCGGCGGGAAAGCGAATCCCGCCGCAGCGCGGCAAGATCACTTCAGGAGCTGGCCCGCGGAGACCTTGCCGATCGAGCCGAGCAGCTCGCGCACGATGCCGATGCCCTTGATGTTCGACTTCGTCACGCGCCGCGACAGCACCACGACCTGGCCGCGTTCGAGGCCGAAGCGCTCGACATTCTCGACCACGCCCTTCGGCGTGAAGCTGACCACCAGAACCTGGCGGTCGATCTCCTGCGGCGCGCGGCCGCCGTAATATTTCCAGCGCGAGCCGACGTAATACCAGGCGGATCCTTCCAGCACCCCGGTCGAGGTCGGCCGGCCGATCGCCGTGGCGACATCGTCGCGCGTGCTCTTGCCCACGGCGACCTGCGCGAGGTCTTCCTCGGTGGGCACATAGCCATGGTTGCGATAGATCGCGGTGCAGCCCGCAGCCAGAAGGGCCGCGCCAAGCGCCAGCACAAGCGCGCTGCGCCGCGTCACGGTTCCGGTTGTCACCTGTTACCCCCTCTTGCCTCACGGCCCGCGGCCTTTTATCCCGCTTACAACAGGTTGCGGCGGCCCTCAAGCATTCAGGCGCCGCCCCCGACGTTCAGGAGCCTACACATGACCGAGACCGACCTGCCCTGGAGCCAGCGGCTCCGCCCCGCCGATCTCGCCGGGCGCAAGCCGACGCGCTTCGACCTCTCCCCCGACGCCGAAATGCGCGCCGCGATCGCCGACTGGGCCGGGATCGAGGCGCTCGAGGCGCTGCGCCTCAAGGGCAGCCTGACGCCGATGGGCCGCACCGACTGGCTTTTGCAGGCGGAGTTCACCGCGCGCGTGGTGCAGGCCTGCGTCGTCACCCTCGCCCCCGTCACCACCGATCTGAGCGAGGGGATCGAGCGGCGCTATCTCGCCGATATGCCCGAACCCACCGGCGAGGAGATCGAGATGCCCGAGGACGACTCGGCCGAGCCGCTGCCCGATGCGATCGACCTCGCGGCGGTGGCGCTCGAGGCGCTCGAGCTCGCGCTGCCGCTTTATCCGCGCGCCCCCGGCGCCGAGCTGGGCGAGGCGATCGCCGCCGAAGAGGGCGTCGCCCCGATGCGCGACGAGGACACCCGCCCCTTCGCGAACCTGCGCGACCTGCTCAAAAACCGGGACGACGATGAAAAGAACGGCGCAGACGAGGGCTGAGACGCCGCTTTCGCCGCCCCTTGAAAAGGCCTGAAAATAGGACTTGCAACGAGGCGGAATCGCAGTATGTTCCCGGCCTCATTCGAACATTGGGTCCGCACCCGTCGCGCGATGTCGTGAGAGTGACGAATCCGAAGGAAAATCAGGGCGATGGCCCGCAACCGGGCCGCAATGCCCCCGAACACCCGAGGTTGACACCATGGCTGTCCCGCAGAACCGAGTCACGCGCTCCCGCCGCAACATGCGCCGCGCGCATGACGCCCTCGTCGCCGCTAACCCGGCCGAATGCCCGAACTGCGGCGAGCTGAAGCGCCCGCACCACGTCTGCGGCGCCTGCGGCCATTACGATGACCGCGAAGTGGTGGCCCAGGCCGCCGAGGTCGATCTGGACGACGACGCGGCGTAAGCCGCGCCCGCGCCAGACCCTCATGGAGACGCAACCGGATAAGGCGCTCGATCCCGCCGCGGATCGGACCGAGGTTGCCAGATCGCAAGGCCGCGTCCCCGCGGCCGGAGCGCCGGAGAAATCCGGCGCTGTTTTGCGTGGCGATTCGGCGCCGGACGGAACCGCGCATCCCGCGGCCCATGTCGAGAACGTGCTCTCGATCGACGCGATGGGCGGCGATCAGGGCCCTGTCGCGGTGATCGACGGCATCGCCGCGATCCGCCGCACGCGGCCCGGCCTGCGCTTCATCCTGCACGGCCGCGAGGCCGAGCTTGCCCCGCTCGTCGCCGCCCGCGGCCTGAGCGACTGCGTCACCCTGCGCCATGCCGAGGAGGTCGTGACGATGCACGACAAGCCCTCGACGGTGATGCGGCGCGGCAAGGACACCTCGATGTGGTCGGCGATCGAATCGGTGCGCGCGCATGAGGCGGCGGTCGCCGTCTCCTGCGGCAATACCGGCGCGCTGATGGCGGTCTCGATGCTGCGGCTGCGCAAGATCCCCGGGGTGAACCGCCCCGCGATCGCCTCCTTCTGGCCCTCGCGCAACCCCGCCGGCTTCAACGTGATGCTCGACATGGGCGCCGATGTGAAGGCGGAGGCGCGCGATCTGCTCACCTATGCGCTGATGGGCACCTCCTACGCGCGCAATGCGCTGGGGCTGAGCCGCCCGCGCGTCGGGCTGCTCAATGTCGGCACCGAGGAGCACAAGGGCAACGCCGAGCTGAAATCGGCGCATGAGATGATGACGGCCGCGCAGGAGGCCGGCGATTTCGACTTCGTCGGTTTCGTCGAAGGCAACGACCTGCCCTCCGACCGCGTCGACGTGATCGTGACCGACGGTTTCACCGGCAATGTCGCGCTGAAGACCGCCGAGGGCACCGCGAAATTCGCCGCCGAACTGATGCGCGAGGCGCTTACCGCGAACCCGCTCGCCAAGCTCGGCGCGCTGCTCGCGATGGGGCCGCTCAAGCGGCTGAAGCACAAGATCGACCCGCGCCGCTCGAATGGCGGGGTTTTCCTCGGCCTCAACGGCACGGTGGTGAAATCGCATGGCGGCGCCGATGCGACCTCTGTCGCCGCGGCGCTCGACCTGGCTGCCCGCCTCGCCGGGCTCGGCTTTGCCGAGAAGCTCGCGGCGCGGGTTGCCTCTGCGTCAGCCTCGGGGCAGGATGGCGCTCCGCAGGAGGATGGGAGCGAATCCGCAAAATGAAGATCAGAGCCGTGGTCCGGGGCGTCGGCCATTACCTGCCCGAGCGCGTCGTCGAAAACGCGGAATTCGAGAAAAGCCTCGAGACCACCGACGAATGGATCCGCGCCCGCACCGGGATCGAACGGCGCCACGTCGCCGCCGAGGGCGAGACCACCTCGCAGCTGGCGATCAAGGCGGCCCAGGCCGCGCTCGCCGATGCCGGCATCCCGGCGAACCGGATCGACGCGATCGTCGTCGCCACCTCGACCCCGGATTTCACCTTCCCCTCCGTCGCGACGATGGTGCAGGCGGGCATCGGCTCGACCACCGGTTTCGCCTATGACGTGCAGGCGGTCTGCGCCGGCTTCATCTTCGCGCTCGCCAATGCGAACGGGCTGATCGTCTCGGGCCAGGCCGAACGGGTGCTGGTGATCGGCGCCGAGACCTTCTCGCGGATCATGGACTGGACCGACCGCGGCACCTGCGTGCTGTTCGGCGACGGCGCCGGCGCGCTGGTGCTCGAGGCGGCCGAGGGCAGCGGCGCGAATACCGACCGCGGCGTGCTGGCCACCGATCTGCATTCCGACGGCCGCTATCGCGAGCTGCTTTACGTCGACGGCGGCGTTTCCACCAATGGCCTCGCCGGCCATCTGCGGATGCAGGGCAATGCCGTCTTCAAACATGCTGTGGTAAAGCTCGCCGAGACCGCCCATACCGCGCTTGGCAAGATCGGGATGAGCGGCGAGGACGTCGACTGGATCGTGCCGCATCAGGCGAACCTGCGGATCATCTCGGCCACGGCCGAGCGGATGCAGGTGCCGATGGAGCGCGTCGTGCTGACCGTGCAGGACCACGGCAACACCTCCGCCGCCTCGATCCCGCTCGCGCTTTCGGTGGGCAAGGCGCGTGGCCAGATCAAGACCGGCGACCTGCTGGTGACCGAGGCGATCGGCGGCGGCCTCGCCTGGGGCTCGGTGGTGCTGCGCTGGTAAGCCCTTCGGGGTCGCTTTTCCCTCCCAAAGACGTGCCTTTCCCCGGCGCCGGCCCGGGGAGGTGAGTATTTCCGCCAGGAAAACGCCGAAGCGGTCGTTTTTTCGCCTCTGCGCGCGTCTCAACTGCGCCTCGCAAGCCATTGATATTGACTCGGAATGTCATTGCCCCCATCGTGGCCAAAACGATCCGGGGGGATTGACATGTCCGAGAAGACCTTGACGCGGATGGACCTCAGCGAAGCGGTGTTTCGCGAAGTGGGGCTGAGCCGCAACGAATCCGCGCAGCTCGTCGAATCGGTGCTGCGCCATATGTCCGACGCGCTGGCCGAGGGCGAAACGGTGAAGATCTCGTCCTTCGGCACCTTCTCCGTGCGCGAGAAGAGCTCGCGCATGGGGCGCAACCCGAAGACCGGCGAAGAGGTTCCGATCTCGCCCCGCCGGGTGCTTTCCTTCCGCCCCTCGCATCTGATGAAGGACCGCGTCGCCGCCGGCAACGCGGGCTGAGCGCGCCCCCGCGGGGGCGACGGGCCAAGTGACGCAACGGGGACGGCATGAGCAAGTCAGCCGAGGCTTTCCGCACGATTTCGGAGGTCGCCGATCTTCTGGAGACGCCGACGCATGTGCTGCGCTTCTGGGAGAGCAAGTTTCCGCAGATCAAGCCGGTGAAACGCGCCGGCGGGCGGCGCTATTACCGCCCCGCCGATGTCGCGCTGCTGAGCGGGATCAAGCGGCTGTTGCACGACGACGGGATGACGATCCGCGGCGTGCAGAAGCTGATCAAGGAGCAGGGCGCGAAGCAGATCTCCGAGGGGTTCGAGCCCGAGGAGGAGGGCGCCGCAGCCGATGGTGCAGCGGCAGCCCCGCCCGAAAGCGCGCCGGAAACCGCCGTCGAGGAGACCCCTTGGCAGGCGGCCCCGACGCTCGAGACGACAGGCTTCGCCGCCCCGGCCGAGGCGCTGGAGCCTGCGCCCGAGGCTGCGGCCGAACCGGCGCCGCCGCTCGCCGAAGAGGCCCCGCTCGGCGAGCGCCTCGCCCAGCATCCGGCCGAAGACCTGCCCGAGGCCGGCGCCCCGCAGGAAGCCCTCTGGGAGGAGCCCGCCGCAGCCTTCGAAACTTCGGGGATCGCAGCCCCCGCGGAGGCGCTGGAGGTATCGGAGGCCCAGCCCGCCGCGCCGGAGCCCGCCTGGGAACCGCCCGCCGCCTTCGAATCGACAAGCTTCCCGGCCCCGACCGAAGCGCTCGATCCAGCCACGGAGCCCGCGCCAGACCCGGCGCCGCCGCTCGCCGAGGAACCGCCGCTCGCCGAACGCCTCGCACAGCATCCGGTCGAAGCGCTCCCGGAGGCCCATCCCCCGCAGGAGGAGCCTTGGGAGGAGCCCGGTGCCGCCTTCGAAACTTCGGGGATCGCCGCGCCAGCGGAAGCGCTCGCG
>NZ_JBFXGV010000039.1:0-33592 GCF_050177655.1 Paenirhodobacter sp. | reverse complement strand
CGGGCAGCGCGCCATCCTCCAGAAACAGATCCGCCAGCCAGGCCAGCGCGATGATCTCGCGCTGGCTCAACATCGACCAACCGCGTGCGCTGGCCTTCACCTTGGCCTTCGCGGTGGCGGCGAGTTCGGTCAGCTCGGCCGCTGTGCAGTTGATGCCCGTGCCCTTGCGGGCGCCGGAAGTGACAATGCGATCCGACATCATGCCCCGCTCCGCCCAGGCATCGGCCCAACCATCCAGAAGGGCGGCCTTGGGATCTCGAACTGATGCGGTCGCCACAGGTGAAGGCAGTAAGGATGGTGGTTAATGTGCTGGCTCAGAGGAACGTGAAGCTGCATCGCGGTCTCATCGTCCTGGAAGAACATCCCCTTCACGAAGGACATCTCTTCCCAGTTCGGGCAGCGGCGCGGCAACGACACCGAAACGTGGTCCCAACCACTGCTGACGCAGCCCCCCCGAGGTATTTCCGGCAAGATGAAAGCCCTCTTGCCGGGAAGGCCCGGGGGCGGCACCGAAGGGAGACAGAGGATGACCCCGGCGCTCGACGCGCTCCTCGCGCAGATCGACCGGCTCGATCCGCCCGCCGGGCGGGTCGGCACGCCGCCCGATGACGGGCTGATCGCCCTTTATGAGGCGCAGACCGGTCTCACCTTCCCGGAGGACTATCGCGCCCTGCTTAAACGCGCGGGCAATGCCTTCGTCGGCACGCTCGACCTGCTCACCCTGCAGGAGCCGAAGGGCGGCGTGCGCGGCGAGTTGCGCGCCGCGCTGGAGGTGGCGCGCGCCGTCGGGGTGCCGCCGGACTGGCTGCCGATCTGCGAGGACAATGGCGATTATCACTGCCTGGCCCCCGACGGCTCCGTCCGGTTCCGGGATCACAACGGGGCCTCCGCCGAGCGCTGGCCCTCGCTCGCCGACTGGATCGCCGAGGTCTGGCTGGCCGGGGCGTGACCGGAGGCGGCACCGGCGCAGCCAGCCCCCCTTGCCCGTCGCCCGCCCCGGGTCTAGGCTTTCGCAAATCCAAACAAGAGACGACAATGCGCATCGGCATCCTGCAGACCGGCCAAGCCCCCGACATGCTTCGGGAGACCTCGGGCGACTATCCCGACATGTTCGAAACGCTCCTCGCGGGGCATGGGTTCGACTTCCGCACCTGGCGCGTCGAGGCGATGGAGTTTCCCGCCGACGTGCATGACTGCGACGGCTGGCTGATCACCGGCTCGCGCCATGGCGCCTATGAGGACCACCCGTTCATCGCCCCGCTCGAGGCCTTCATCCGCAAGGCGATCGCGGCGCATGTGCCGGTCGTGGGGATCTGCTTCGGCCATCAGATCATCGCCCAGGCGATGGGCGGCAAGGTCGAGAAATACACCGGCGGCTGGGCCGTCGGTGCGCAGGACTACGATTTCGGTGGCGAGAAGATCACGCTGAACGCCTGGCACCAGGACCAGGTGACGCAGCTGCCGCCCGGGGCCGAGGTCGCCGCCTGCAACGATTTCTGCGCCAATGCCGCGCTGGTTTACGGCGACGACGCCTTCACCGTGCAGGCCCATCCCGAGTTCCGCGACAGCTATGTCGAGGGGCTGATGGAGACGCGCGGCAAGGGCGTGGTGCCCGATCCGCTGCTCGCCTCGGCGCAGGCGCGACTGGGCAAACCGAACCAGTCCGCCGCGATCGCCGACCGGATCGCGGAGTTCTTCCTCAAGGCCCGGAGCTGAGATGTATCTCCCCCCCGCCTTCGCCGAGCATGACCCGGACGCTCTGCGCGCGCTGATCGCCGCGGCGCCGCTCGGGATGCTGATCACGGCGGGGCCCGGCGGGGCGATGGCCAATCCGCTGCCCTTCACGCAAGGGCTCGAGGGCGACCGGCATCTCCTGCGCGCCCATCTCGCCCGCGCCAATCCGCAGATCGCCGAGATCGCGGCGGCGCCCGAGGTGCTGGTCGTGTTCCAGCTCGGCGAGGCCTATGTCAGCCCCTCCTGGTATCCGACCAAGGCGGAGACCGGAAAGGTCGTGCCGACCTGGAATTACGCGATGGTGCAGGCGCGCGGCACTGCGCGGCTGATCGAGGGCACCGACTTCCTGCGCCCGCAGATCGAGGCGCTGACCGAGGCGCAGGAGCACGGCCGCCCCGCACCCTGGGCCGTCTCCGACGCGCCCGAGCGGTTCATCGCGGCGCAGATGCGCGGCATCACCGGGCTCGAGATCGAGGTCGGCGCGCTCACCGGCAAGCTCAAGCTCTCGCAAAACAGGACCGAAGCCGACCGCGCCGGCGTGCGCAACGGCATGATCGACGAAGGCGTGCCGCTCGCGCGGCTGATGCCCGACCCGGGATCGTGACGATCCCCCGGAGCCCTTCGCCTTTTCCTTTCAGAGAGTTCAGATCATGTCTTCGCAATCCGCCCGCTGGACCGACCAGCTTCCGCAAGCCGCCCGCAACTACATCGCCGGGCGCCGCCTCGACGAGGTCGAGTGCATCGTTCCCGACATCGCCGGCGTCGCCCGCGGCAAGGCGATGCCCGCCTCGAAATTCGCCCATCAGGACCGGTTCTTCCTGCCGAATTCGATCTTTTTGCAGACGATCACCGGCGAATGGGTCGACAACCCGACCGGCGCCTTCACCGAGCCGGACATGATCCTGACGCCCGACTTCACCACCGCCTCTGCCGCGCCCTGGACCGCCGACATCACGCTGCAGGTGATCCACGACGTCTTCGACCAGCAGGGCAATCCGGTGCCAGTGGCGCCGCGCAACGTGCTCAAGCGCATCGTCGCGCTTTACGAGGCCGAGGGCTGGCGCCCGGTCGTCGCCCCCGAGATGGAATTCTTCCTCGTCGCGCGCAACCTCGACCCGAACCAGCCGATCATCCCGCCGATGGGCCGCTCGGGCCGGCGCGCCGCGGGCAAGCAGGCCTATTCGATGTCGGCGGTCGACGAATACGGCAAGGTGATCGACGACATCTATGATTTCGCCGAGGCGCAGGGCTTCGAGATCGACGGCATCCTGCAGGAAGGCGGCGCCGGTCAGGTCGAGATCAACCTCGCGCACGGCGATCCGGTGCATCTCGCCGATCAGATCTTCTTCTTCAAGCGCCAGATCCGCGAGGCGGCGCTGCGCCACGACTGTTTCGCCACCTTCATGGCGAAGCCGATCGAGGGCGAGCCGGGCTCGGCGATGCACATCCACCAGTCGGTGATCGACATCGCGACCGGCAACAACATCTTCTCCGACCCGGATGGCGGCGAGAGCGAGGCGTTTTTGCATTTCGTCGCCGGCATGCAGAACCACCTACCCGCGGTGATCGCGCTGCTCGCGCCCTACGTGAACAGCTATCGCCGCTACGTTCCCGATTTCGCCGCGCCGATCAACCTCGAATGGGGGCGCGACAACCGCACCACCGGGCTGCGCGTGCCGATCTCCGGCCCCGCGGCGCGGCGGCTGGAAAACCGGCTCGCGGGGATGGATTGCAACCCCTATCTCGGCCTCGCCGCCTCGATGGCCTGCGGCTATCTCGGCCTCAAGGAAAAGAAGATGCCGCGCGCGGAATGCACCGGCGACGCCTATATCAGCGAGTCGGATCTGCCCTACAACCTTGGCGATGCGCTTGACCTCTTTGCCGAGAACGCGCAGATCCGCGACGTGCTGGGGCCGGAGTTCTGCACCGTGTTCGAGGCGGTGAAACGCAACGAATACAAGGAGTTCCTGCAGGTCATCAGCCCCTGGGAGCGTGAACATCTGCTGCTGAACGTCTGATCCGATGAACCTGCTTTACGCCAATGACCGCCGTGGGGACTACCCGCAAAGCTTCTACGCCGAGACCCGCGATCCGTCGCCCGACCGCCCCGCGCTGAGCGGGGCGATCACGGCGGATGTCGCGATCGTGGGGGGCGGCTATACCGGGCTTTCCGCGGCGCTGCATCTGGCGCAGGCTGGGCGCCGCGTCGTCCTGCTCGAGGCGCATCGCGCGGGCTTCGGCGCCTCGGGGCGCAATGGCGGGCAGATCGGCTCGGGGCAGCGGCTCGAGGTCACCGAGCTCGAGCAGATGGCGGGCAAGCCCGCCGCGCGCCGGCTTTGGGAGATGGCGGAGGAGGCGAAGGCACTGACCTATGCGCTGGCCGATCAGGCCGGCGTGCCGACGCATCGCGGCATCGCCCATTGCGCGCTGCATCCGGGCGAGGTCGCCCATGCGCAGCAGATGGCCGAATATCTCGCGACGCATTACGATTACGATGCGATCACGCCGCTCGACCGCGCGGGGTTGCAAGCGCTGATCCCCTCGCCGCTTTATCTCGGCGGCGACATCGACCGCGGCGCGGGCCATGTGCATCCGCTCAACCTCGCGCTTGGGCTGGCGCGGCTCGCCGAGGCGGCCGGCGCGGTGATCTATGAGAAGACGGCGGTGACGAAGATCCGCCACGGTCATCATGCCGGCGACAAAAGCCATGTCGTGACCGAGGCGGGCGAGGTCAGCTGCGATCAGGTCATTCTGGCCGCGAACGGCTATCTCGACCACCTCGAGCCGAAGATCGCGGCCCGCGTGATGCCGATCAACAATTTCATCGCGGTGACCGAGCCGCTGGGCGCCCGCGCGGCCGAGGTGATGCGCGAGAACATCGCCGCGCATGACACGAAATTCGTGGTGAATTACTGGCGGATGGACGAGGACCGGCTGATCTTCGGCGGCGGCGAAACGGTCAGCTACCGCTTCCCGCGCGACATCGCCCGCCTCGTGCGCGGCCCGCTCGAACAGGTCTATCCGCAGCTGAAAGGCGTACGGCTGACCCATGCCTGGGGTGGCACGCTCGCGATCACGATGAACCGGATGCCCTGCTTCCGCCGGCCGCATCCGAACTGTCTTTCGGCCTCGGGCTTCTCGGGCCACGGCGTCGCGCTCGCCACGCTCGCGGGCAAGCTGATGGCGCAGGCGGTGACCGCGACGGGCGACGGTTTCGACGTGATGGCGAAGCTGCCCGCGCATATCTTCCCCGGCGGCTCGCATCTGCGCTTCCCGCTGCTGGCGGCGGGGATGGCCTGGTATTCGCTGCGCGACAGGCTGGGCTTCTAGGCGACACTTCGCCGCCGACACGAAACTTTCATTGGCGCGGCCGGGGCATTCGTCATACAGCATTCGTGAATGTGACATTCAGGAAAGCTGAACATGCCCCGCGACAACCAGCCCGCTCCGAATTGCTACGACGCCGAACCGATCCCCGAGGCCGCCCGCGCCGAGATCGAGCGGCTGCTCGCCTCCGGTGACCTCTTCCGCTACACTTCGGAGAACGCGCCCGTCGCCCGGCTCGAGGCGGAATTCGCCGAATTCATGGGCACGCGCTATGCGGTCTGCGTGGCGTCCTGCTCGGCGGCGCTGTTCCTCTCGCTGAAGGCGCTCGACCTGCCGCGCGGCGCGCGCGTGCTGGTGCCCGCCTTCACCTTCGCCGCCGTGCCCTCGGCGATCGTGCATGCCGATTGCACCCCGGTTCTGGTCGAGGTGGGCGAGAATTTCCGCATCGACCTCGAGGATTTCCGCGCGAAATTCGACGACAGCATTTCCGCGGTGATGATCTCGCACATGCGCGGCCATACCTCGGACATGAACGCGATCATGGAGCTGGCGGATGCCAAGGGCGTGCCGGTGATCGAGGATGCGGCGCACAGCCTCGGCACTGTCTGGGACGGCAAGAAGATCGGCACGATCGGCAAGATCGGCTGCTTTTCCTTCCAGAGCTACAAGCTGGTGAACGCGGGCGAAGGCGGCGTGCTGGTGACCGACGATCCGGAACTGGCCGCGCGCGCGATCATCATGTCGGGCGCCTATGAGCACAACTGGAAGAAGCACCCCGGCCTGCAAAACAGCTTCGTGCATTGGCAAAACAAGCTGCCGCTCTACAACACCCGGATGCAGAACCTCTCGGCCGCGGTGATCCGCCCGCAGCTGGCAGAAGTGCCGCGCCGCGTGCGCGACGGGCTGCGCAATCACGACTATGTCGCGGCAAAGCTGAACGCGAGCCCCTGGCTCGACGTGCCGCCCGCGCTTGGGCCCGAGGAACGCGCGCCCGACAGCCTGCAATTCAACCTCAAGGGCGACTGGACCGATGCCGAAGCCCGGCAGCTGCAGGACGAGGCGAAGGCCCGCGGCGTCGGCGTGCAGGTCTTCGGCCTCTCGCCCGACAACGCGCGCGCGTTCTGGAACTGGCAGTTCCTCGGCGACCAGCCCGATCTGCCGAAGACCCGCGCGATGCTGATGCGCGCCTGCGACACGCGCCTGCCCGCGCGGCTCACCCAGCCCGAGCTCGACTTCATCGCCGATGCGATCGTCGAGGCGGCGGCGGTGGTGAAAGGCTGACAGGAAGGGGGCGCTGCCCCCTCTTTGGCTTTGCCAAATTCACCCCCGAGGTATTTTTGGCAAGATGAAGGGGCTTCGTTTCATCTTGCCAAAAATACCTCGGGGGGAGCGCAAGCGGGGGGCGGCGCCCCCCTCCCCGCTCAAAGCCCGAGGCGCGGCATCTCCATCTTCGGGCAGCGATCCATCACCACCCGCTTGCCGGCGGCCTGCGCCATCGCGGCGCCCTCGGCGCTGATGACGCCGAGCTGCATCCAGACCGTCTTCAACGCCGGCAGCGCGGAAAGCGCCTCGGCCACCACGCCGGGCACCGCCTCGGGGGCGCGGAAGATGTCGATCATGTCCACCGCGATCCCGGCGGGAATCGCGGCGAGATCGGGATAGACCGTCTCGCCCAGCGCGCTTTGTCCGGCGAGCCCCGGGTTGACGGGAATCACCCGGTAGCCCTTGGCCTGCAGATAGGCCGCGACATAATGCGAGGGGCGCGCGGGATTGGCGGAAAAGCCCACCACCGCGATCACCTTCGTTTCCTTGAAGATTTCGCGCAGCATCTCATCCGTCATGTGATCCTCCCGGCGGATATGAAAAAGCGCCCGAGCGAAAGGCCCGGGCGCAAAGTTGCGGAACGAGGGACAGTGAACTGAAACGCAGCGGTTCCAGTGCCGCGTTTCCTGTAGTCAGACATAGGAATGTAAAACCCCGGTTAAAGGGGCAGCCCGAAAAATCGCCGTTTTGTGAACGGGATTTCGCACTCACCGCGCGGAGGCGGCGTAAAGCGCGACCGCGGCGGCGTTCGAGACGTTGAGCGAGCCGAATTCCCCCGCGAAAGGGATCCGCACCAGCCGGTCGCAGGTCTCGCGCGTCTTCTCGCGCAGCCCCGGCCCCTCGGCGCCGAGCACGAGCGCGATCGGCCGCGTGCCGGCCTCGGCGATGCCTTCCTCCAGCGTCAGCTCCGCCTCCCCGGCGAGCCCGATGAGCACGTAGCCCATCGCGCGCAGCTCCTCCATCGCGTCGGAGAGATTGGTCACCCGCAGATAGGGCTGGCGTTCGAGCGCGCCCGAGGCGGTCTTGGCCAGCGCCCCGGTTTCCGGCGCCGAATGGCGCGCCGGCGCCACCACGGCGCGCGCCCCGAACACCTCGGCCGAGCGCAGGATCGCGCCGACGTTATGCGGATCGGTGACGCGGTCGAGCAGCACCATCAGCGGCCCGCCGCGGCCCTCGAGCGCGACATCCTCGAGCTTGCCCCAGTCGAGCGGCTTCACCTCGAGCGCGGCGCCCTGATGCACCGAATCCGGGGCGAGCGGCACGAGGCTGTCGAACTTGCGCGGATCGGGCATCTCGGGTTCGAGCCCGCCCACCGCGATCGCCTCGCCAAGCTTGTCGGCGGCGTTCTTCGTCAGCACGAGGCGCAGCTTCTCCCGCGCCGGGTTCATCAGCGCGTCGCGCACCGCGTGCAGGCCGAACAGCCACACGGTCTGCGCCGCCGCCGCGCGCTTGGCGCGTTCCTTGTCGATCACCCAGGACGGTTTCTTCATCGCATGCTCTCCGTTTCACCCTTCCTGCGCGTTGCACGGCCATTTGGCAAGAGCCCGAAAAACCCGCTTGACGCCCCCCGCCCCCTTCGCTATCTCCGCCCCCGTCGGGTGACGAGCTGCAAGGTGCGGCAGCGGACTGTAACTCCGCCGGGGAGACCCACGCCTGGTTCGATTCCAGGGTCACCCACCACTCCCTCCACAGGATTGGTGAACCGACGCCCGGGCCGCTGGCCCGCGGCGCCCGCGTTCTGCACCGCGCTCAGGGCATCAGCACCTGCGCGCGCGCATAGCTCGCCTCCTCCGTCGTGCCGTCGTCATAGACGATCCGCACCCGCAGCGATTGCACCGACCCCGGCGGCTGGCGCAGATAGATCGCGTCGCCGGTGATCGCGTTCGGGCTGGCCGTGCCCTCGTGGCAGGGCTCCATCGGCAAAAGCGTGGTCGGCTCCGCCCCGTTGAAACCATAGCCCACCGCCGTAAGCCCGCAGCGCCAGCTCAGGATCTGGGTGAAATAGATCAGATCCTGCCCGTCGTATTCCCGCAGCGCGACCCAGCTCGCTTTCGTCGCACCCAGAATCGGGCGCACCTCCGCCGCGGTGGTGAATTGCTGCGCCGCCGCCAATTGCGGCAGCGCGGCCAGCACCAGCGCCCCGATCGTCACTCGCATCCTCTCTCCTCCAGCTCGCTCTTTTCCCCTCCGGTCAAAAGCCGTAATACTGCGCGAGAACAAAGGCGTGCGAGCATGACGGCCCCAGACCAGACCGATTCCCAGTATAACGTGTTTTTCGTGGTTCAGGCCGGGCGCCTGGAATTCGAGGCGATCCTCTTCGCCACCTCCTTCCGCGCAGCCAATCCCGGGTTCAAGGGCCGGCTGATCGCCGCCGAACCCTCGGGCGCGAAATGGTCGAAACCGGTCGCGATCTCCGATCCGGTGCGGCGGCTGCTGCACGATCAGGGCGTCGAGATCCTGCCCTTCGAGAACCGCCATTTCGGCGAAAGCTACCCGCACGGCAACAAGATCGAGGCGATGGCGGCGCTGCCGGCGGAGCCCTTCGTCTTCTTCGACACCGACACCGTCTTCACCGGGCCGCTCTCCTCGGTGGGGTTCGATTTCAACCGCCCCTCCGCCTCGATGCGGCGCGAGGGCACCTGGCCGGAGCCGCCGCTCTATCAGGTCGGCTTCACCGAGATCTGGAAGAGCCTCTACGACAAGTTCGGCCTCGATTTCGAAAGCTCGCTCGATCTGAGCCAGCCCGACGAATACTGGCGCCGCTATCTCTATTTCAACGCCGGCTGGTTCTTCGGCGCCGATGCGCAGGCTTTCGGCAAGCGCTTCATGAACTACGCACACACGATCCGCTGGGACACGCCCGACGAACTTGCCTGCCAGTCGCTCGACCCCTGGCTCGACCAGATTGCGCTGCCGCTGGTGATTCATTCCTTCGGCGGCGGGCGCCCCGGGCCGGAGCTCGACGGGCTCGACGGCGCGGTGAGCACGCATTATCGCGCCCTGCCGCTACTTTATGCGCGCGAAAGCGATGCCGCAGTGGAGATGGTCGAAACCGTCGCCGCGCCGCAGCCGGTGAAGAAGGTGCTGCGCCTTTACGAACCGGCCAAGAAGCTGATCTACCAGAAGAAAGGCCGCAAGCTGCGGGCAAAGTTCGATCGCGACGATCTGCCCAAACGCGAGCATGTGCTGCGCAACGCGATCCGGCGCGAGGGGCTCTGGCTGCGCTGAACCCAGCAGGGGTGGCATTAACCCTACTTTACAGACAGGCTGACGTGGCGGAAGCTTTCCCCGGATCAACGCACTCATCTGGGGAGAGTGACCAATGACCTTGTCCTACATCAGCTCGACGACGATCGGCGCCGGCCCTTTGTTCAGCTATGGCGCAGCCGGTGACCAACTGGTCATCCTGCCGGGGGTGACCCTCGGCTCCACCACCAGTTCGCCTTTGGGGGCGACGAACTTCGACGACATCCAGCTGACCGTTCTCGGCACGCTGGCTTCCGAGTCGATCATCTATTTTTCGGGTGATTACTCGGTGCTCCACATCGCCAGCGGTGGCACCTTCTTTTCCGGCGAAGAGGCCAGCGGCAGCGCCGCCGTGTTCTTCAACTACAATACCGGAGACTCGCTGATCAATGACGGCAGCCTGATCGCGCCCGCCGCGATCGGAGTGCTCTCGGGCGGCAACAGCAGCATCGTCAACACCGGCTCGATCGAAGCGGCTTCGGCGGTCTTCCTGAACCTGTTCGGCACCACCGGCGACATGCTCGTCAACTCCGGCAGCATCACCTCCAACACCAATGACGACACGATCAACGGCACCCGCTACAACAACGGCGTGTTTGCCGAAGGCGGGAACACTCTGGTCAACAACCTGGCGGACGGCACGATCACCGCGGTTTCCACCGAGGGCGCGGGGGTGCGGTTCTCGGGCACGGCCGGCGGCGGCCAGCTTCTCAACCACGGCACGATCACCTCGGTGCAGGACTTCGGCGTGAATTTCGGCGATGTTTCGAGCGGCGAGAGCGTGGTCGTGGCGCGCAACTGGGGCACGATCGAAGGCGGCGACGGTTCCTACAACGGCAGCATCAATTCCGACGTGCTGATCAACCACGGGCTGATGGTCGGCGATGTGGTGATGGGCGAAGGCAATGACAGCTACCTCGGGATCGACGGCCAGGTCGAAGGCAGCGTCTATGGCGGCGACGGCAATGACCGCTTCGTCGGCAACGCCGCCGAGGCCGAGACCTTCTACGGCGACGCCGGCAACGACATCCTCGATTTCCGCAACATGGATGCGGTGCGGGTCGCGCTTGACGGCTCCTTCGGCAATGGCGGGTCGGCGCTCGGCGACACCTATGTCGGCTTCGAGAATGTCTATGGCTCGGACGGGGGCAACGACCGCCTCACCGGGGATGCGCAGGCGAACTGGCTGCTCGGCTATGGCGGCAACGACACGCTGAACGGCGGGGCCGGCAACGACCAGCTGCGCGGCGGCACCGGGATCGACCGGATGATCGGCGGCGACGGCAACGACGCCTTCCGCTATGACAGCGTGGCCGACGCCGGCGACGTCATCCTCGATTTCCACAATGTGGCCGGCGACAACGACCGCTTCCTCTTCGACGCGACCGCTTTCGGCGGGCTGCCGACGGGAACGATCGCGGCGAGTTCCTTCATCACCCGCGCCGATCATGTCGCGCAGGATGCGAACGACTACTTCATCTTCGACACCTCCGACCGCTCGCTCTGGTATGACGCGGACGGCAACGGGGCCGAGGCCGCGATCATGATCGCCGATCTGCAGGCCGGTGCGACGGTGACCTACGTCGATATCGTCCTCGTCTGAACCGCATTGGGGACGCCCCGGGGCCCAGCGCCCCGGGACGCCCGAGCGCGTTACATCGCGGCGCGCGAATGTGTTTGAAGGGGTCCGGGCGCGCGGATAGGGTGCGCCCGATGAACAGGGAGGCCCCGATGAGCGATTATTCCTTCGACACGCTGCAGATCCATGCCGGCGCGGCGCCCGATCCGGCGACCGGAGCAGTGCAGGTGCCGATCTACCAGACCACCGGCTACCGTTTCAAGGACGCCGCCCATGCGGCGCGTCTCTTCGGGCTGCAGGAAGTGGGCTTCATCTATTCGCGCCTGACCAACCCGACCGTCGCGCGGCTTGCCGATCGCGTCGCCGCGCTCGAGGGCGGGGCCGGGGCGGTGTGCTGCTCCTCCGGCCATGCGGCGCAGATCATGGCGATCTTCCCGCTGATGGCGCCGGGGCTGAACATCGTCGCCTCGAGCCGGCTTTACGGCGGCACGATGACGCAATTCGGCTCGACCATCAAACGCTTTGGCTGGAGCTGTAAATTCGTCGATTTCGACGATCTCGCCGCGCTCGAGGCGGCGGTGGACGAGAACACCCGCGCGATCTTCTGCGAGTCGATCTCGAACCCCGCGGGCTATATCACCGACATCCCGGCGGTGGCGAAGATCGCGCAAAAGGTCGGCCTGCCGCTGATCGTCGACAACACGCTCGCCACGCCCTGGCTTTGCCGCCCGATCGAGCTTGGCGCGACCCTCGTCGTGCATAGCCTGACGAAATACATGACCGGCAACGGCACGGTGACGGGCGGCGCGGTGATCGACAGCGGGAACTTCGACTGGGCCGCCTCGGGCAAGTTCCCCTCGCTCGCCGCGCCTGAGCCCGCCTATCACGGGCTGAACTTCCAGGAGACCTTCGGCAAGCTCGCCTTCACCTTCCACGGCATCGCGATCGGGCTGCGCGACCTTGGCATGACGATGAACCCGCAGGGCGCGCATTACACGCTGATGGGGATCGAGACGCTGAGCCTGCGCATGCAGAAACACGTCGCCAATGCCCAGGCGGTGGCCGAGTTCCTCGAAAAGGATCCGCGCGTCGATTACGTCACCTATGGCGGGCTCGCCGCCTCGCCCTGGCACGAGCGGATGACCCGCGTCTGCCCGAAGGGGGCCGGTGCGCTTTACACCGTCGCGCTGAAGGGTGGCTATGGGACCTGCGTGAAATTCGTCGATGCGCTGAAGCTTTTCGCCAATGTCGCGAACCTCGGCGATGCGCGCTCGCTGGTGAGCCATTCGGCCTCGACCACGCATAGCCAGCTCACCGAGGAACAGCAGATCGCCGCGGGCGCCGCGCCGAATGTGGTGCGGCTCTCGATCGGGATCGAGGATGCGAAGGATCTGATCGCCGATCTCGATCAGGCGCTGACCGCCGCGACGGCCTGAGCGCACGAGCTCCGAAAAACGAAGGCCGGGGATCTCCCCGGCCTTTTGCTTTGCGTTCAGTTTACCGGCACGGGGGCCGGCGGGGCGGGCGGCGCCTTCGTCCCCTCGAGCGAGGCGATCATCGCCGTCGCATGCCCGTCCACGGTAAGCGCGATCCGCGAGAGCATGCAGTTGCCCTTCGCGCGCCGCCGCTCCGCACAGGCCGCCTCGGCCCTGGCAAAGGCCTTGGCGAACAGCGCGTCGAGATCGGGGCCGAAGCTCAGCGTGGCCTCCCCCCGCTTCTTCGGATAGGGCGTGAGTTCGATCCAGTCCTGCGTCATCTCCGGCACCGTCTGCGCCGCGGGCAGCACCCCCTCCGGCGTGAGCGGCAGCACCGCGAGGGTGAAGACCGCCGGCCGCCAGGGGCGCGTCGCCTTTTTCGAGCTGTCGCGCTCGATGCGGAAATTGTCGACGCGGCAATCGGCGACATAGGTGCCGCGCAGCTTGTCGCAAAGCGGACCGGCGAGGGTAGCGATGCGCGTCTGCATGAAGAGGTCGCGCCATTCCTCCTCGGGCAGCACCTCGCCCGGGGCGAGGAACTGCTCGGGCGTCACCACGAGGTCGACGATCACCCGCCGCTCGGGGCCGAAGGTATCGGGCCGGGCGAAGGTCTCGACCGCGCGGCCCCGCGCCTCCTCCGACAGCACGCCCATCGCGCCATCGAGCATCTTCTCGTTGTCGCCCCCGGCCGCGGCCATCGCCGCGCCGATCTTCCAGCCGCGCCCGATCAGCCCGCGCATCCGCTCGGCGCCCTTGCCGGCGTCGGCGTAATAGTCGTCGATCGCGGAGACATCCTTGATCACGCGCGAGACGCCCGGCGTGTGCTGCAACCCCTGCCAGCCGAGATAGGCCACCGCAGGCAGCATCAGGATCACGCCGAGAATGATGACGAAGAGCCGCATCAGAACATCCCCCCGCTGGAGCGTTTCGGATATTGCGGAAGCAGGTCGAAGGCGGGGCCGGCGATCTCGCGCGCCTTCGCCTCGACCTCGGCGCGCATCTGCAGGATGCCCGCCTCGCTGATCGGGATCGCCTGCGCGCCCTCGGCGATGCTCACCGCGGCACCGGCAAGCGGGCGGAAGGTCGCGCGCGCCTCGGGCGTCGCCGGCACCGGGCCGATCACCACGCCAAAGCCGCGATCGAAGCCGAGCTGGCGCTCGAGCGGCTCGACGCCGTAGCGCGCCGAAAACCAGGCCGCCCAGTCGCGATAGGCAGTGTCGAGTTCCGCCATCCGGGTGCGATACTCGTCCTGGGACAACGCGCCGATCGCCGCACTTTGATGAATGAGCGAGGTCTCCTCGAACGGATAGGCCTCGCGCGCACCGCAGGCGGCGAGCGTGTCGCGCCCGATCGCCTCGACCGGCACGCCGTCGGGCAGGTTCGCCACCGCGTCGCGCGCCCCGCCCAGAAGCGTCACCCGCGCGAGCCGCGCCCCGGGCGCGATCTGCAGGTTCCAGACCCGCGGCCAGCCGGCTTCGCCCGAAAGCACCAGATGCACCGGCGCATCGCTCCGCGTCAGCGCGACATCGAAAGCGTCATAGGCGTTTTCCTTGCGGTCGGCGATCGTCACCGCCGGATTGCGCCGGCGCAGCGGCGAGCGCATGTCCTTGATGTAATCGGCCACCGCCTTGTGAAACTTCGTCGCGTCGCGGCCGATCAGCCCGCCCTTCATCCGCGCCCCGCTCACCACCAGGGCGACCCGGTCCCCCGGCGCCGGCCGCGCGAGCGCGTCGCAGCTGGTCAGCAGCGGATGGGTCACGATCGCTGCGGGCGCATCCTCGAGCGCGGTCTTGCGCCAGCCCGTGATCACCCGGGCGCGGAACACCGGCAGGCCGTTCTCGCTGTCGAGGACCGACTCATCCCCCTCCCAGCCGAAACTCGCGTATTTGACGTGGTCGAGCGCCTTGCCCGTCTCGCCCTCGGCGAGCTGGGTGACGGAGGTCTTCGCCGCGCCGGAAAACAGCCGCGTGACGAAGCCGCCGATGCCGCCCCCCGCGCCATCCTGCCCCTGCGGCTGGAACAGCTGCGTGCGGCCGACCTCGTCGAGCTTGCGTGCGATCACCTGCGGATCGAGCGCGTGGCGCAGGGCGTTGCTCGGCTCTCCCGGGAGCAGCAGCATCACCGGGATGATGGAGAGCAGGAAATACCAGATCAAACGCGACATCGGGCCTCACAACTTTTTGCACAGGCTGACGGGGTGGCATGGCGTAAATGGGGCGAAAGCGGGAAAATCTCACGTTCCACGCCCCGCAATGCCGCCCCGCGCGCTTTTCATGCGCGGATTTCTGCTTTACCAAGAGGCCCGACGCCCGCGCCGGTACCGGCGCCTCCCCTGACGTGCTAGAGCCCCTCACATGAGACCCAGTTTCGCCCTCAACCTCTCGCATGATGGCATCGGATTGTTCGCGCGCGCGGGCACCGGATGGGAGCTTCTGGGCGAGGTGGCGCTCGATGCGCCCGATTTCGCCGAACAGCTCGGCGCGCTGCGCAGCGAGGCGCTCGCCCGCTCCCCCGAGGGGCTCGCGACCAAGGTCATCATCCCCGCCTCGCAGATCCTCTACACCGAGGTGGACGCCCCCGGCCCCCGGCCGGTGATGCGACGCCGGCAGATCGCCACCGCGCTCGACGGGATGACGCCCTATGACGTCGCCGATCTCGTCTTCGACTGGACCGGCCGCGACGACCGCGTGCAGGTCGCGGTGGTCGCGCGCGAGACGCTCGACGAGGCGGAAAGCTTCGCCGAGGACTGGGGCTTTGCTCCGGTCGGTTTCGTAGGCGTGCCCGAGCCCGGCGACTATGCCGGCGAGCCCTGGTTCGGTGCGGCAAAGGCCGCGCGCGACCATCTGCCCGAGGGCGAGAAGGTCGAACGCGATCCGCGCCCGATCGCGGCGGCGATGATCTCCGCCGTGCGCGCCGCCCGCGACGGAGTGGCCGAGGCCGCGCCTGTGACGGAAGCGGAGGCCGCGGAAGAGGCGGCGCCGGAAGACGGCCCCCTGAATGACGCGGTGCCGGAGTTTGCGGAAGCGGAAGACCTCGCCCCCGAGGGCGCGGAGATCACCGCCGATCCCGCCGAGCCGCTGCCCGTGCCCGAAAGCGACGCCGCAGCCGAGATCGCGGAGACGCCCGAGGCGCCCGCCTTCGACGCCGAGGAAGCGGCGGATCTCGCCGCCGCGCTCGACACCGAAAGCGCCGCCCCCGCGGAGCCGGAGGCCTCCCCCGAACCGGAACACGCGCCGGAGCCCCTGCCCGAGGCACCGGCGTTCGGCGCGGAACTGCCGCTCGAAATCCCCGGCGCGCCTGCCGCCGAGACCGTCGACGACTCCTTCGAGGCCGAGCTCGCCGCCGAGCTCGAGCCCGCGGCGGAGCCTGTGACCGAAGAGCCCGTCGCCTTCGCGCCGGAGGAAGAGGAGGCGCTCGCGGAAGCGCTTGGCGCGGAGATCGCGCCTGAGCTGATGCCGGAGGCCGAAGCCGAGGCGCCGGTCGCCGAGACTTACGACATCGGCGCCGAGGTCGAGCTCGAGGCTCCGTCCGAAGCGCCGCCCGAGCCGGTCGCACCGGTGCTGGCCCCCGAGGAGATCGCCGAGGATCCGGAGGGCGCCGAGGAGGCGCTTGCCGCTGCGCTCGGCGACGAAATCACGCCGGAAACCCTTGTCGCGGCTGCGGAACTTCCGTTGTTCGCGGCGCCGGAACCGGCCGGGACCGCGCCCGAACTGGTGCCCGAACTGGCGGTGGAAGAGGCGCCGTTCACCGAGGTGACCGACGAAGATCCGACCAGCGAGGATACGCTCGTTCCGGCGCCGGCCTTCGCCTCGCGCCGCGACGCGATGCTGGCTGCGCGCCAGCCCTCGGCCGAAGGCCCGGCAAAGCCGCTTGGCGGCGCCGCGCGACTGCATCCCGCCGGGGCGCCCGAACGCAAGGCGCTTTTCGCGCGCGCGGGCGAAGCGGGAGTGACCGCGCCAGGGCTCGCTCTGCCGGCGGAGCCCGCCGCCGCGCCCGAGGCCGAAACGGACAAGCCGCGCCGCGGCCTGGGCCGGGCGGCGCGTGGCACCGTCGCGCTCGGCGGCAGCGCCGGCAAGGCGCTCGCCCAGGGGCTGCGCCCGCGCGTCACCGCGAAACCGGCGAAGGCACCGGAGCCCGCGGCCCCGGACGAAAAGACCGTCTTCGGCGCGCGCAAGAAGACGCAGGTCGGCGGCAAGCCGAAATACCTCGGTGCCGCGCTGATCGGCGGGCTGATCGCCTTCCTCGCGATCGTCGCGCTCTGGTCGAGTTTCCTCGGCGGGGACGAGACGCCCGCTCCGGCGCCGGTCGAACAGGCCGAGGCCCCGGCCGCGGAGACCACCGCCGCGCCCGGCGCCGCGCTGCAGGACGCGCCGCAGATGACATTGGCCGAGGCGCAGGCCCAGGCCCAAGCCGCCGCCGAGGCGCAGGCGCCTGCGGAAGCGACGCCCGAGGCGACCGCGCCCGAGGCCGCCGCCCCTGAGGTCGTCGCCCCCGAAGAGACGCCCGCCGCGGCCGCGCCCGAAGGCACGCTTTCGAGCCAGAGCGCCCCCGCCGAGGCGGCGCCCGAGGCGCCCGTGGCCTCCGAGGCCGAAACCCAGGTGCCGGCGCCGAGCCTGCCCAATCCGCAGCTCGCGCTGCCGCCGGGGGTGGCCCTGCCGCCCGCCGAAAGCCTGACCGACACGCCGCCGGTGACGCCCAGCGCGCCGCCGCCCTTCGACGATCTCGCCCGGGTCGACCCCCAGGGCAGCTACGAGCCGACGCCCGAGGGCGTGGTCACTCCGGGCGGCTTCACGCTTTACGCCGGCAAGCCCGGGCGGGTGCCGCGCGCGCGCCCCGACACGGTGATCGCGAAGGCGGAAAAGGCGACGGCCGCCGCCGAAGCCGCGGCGGAGGAGGCGGCCAATCCGGCGCCCTATGCCGATCCCGCGCTGAAACGGTTCCGCCCGAAGCTGCGCCCCGCCGCGATCGACCGCGCGGCGGCCGCCGCAGCGACCGCGCCGGCCACGCCCGAGGCGGCCCCCGCCGCCCCCGCCGCGCCGCAGGACGACGGTGCGCTGCTCGCCCCCGGGCTCAGCCCCGCCGAGGCGAAGCGCCTTGCCGCGCGGCGCCCGAATGCGCGCCCCGACGCGGTGCTGACCCTCGCCGCCGCCGCGGTCCCGCCGGTCGAGGTCGAGACCGCCGATCCTTTCGCCGATGCGACCGCGCAAGCCGTCGACGTCTCGCGCCGGCCGGTGAGCCGGCCGCGCAATTTCAAGGCCTCGGTCGATCGCGCGCTCGCCGCTGCGGTCGCGGCCGAAGCCGCCGCCGCGCCGACCCAGGTCGCCGCCGCGGCCCCTGCCCCTGCCCCGACGCCCGCTCCGGCCCCCAAGGTCGCGGCTGCGGCCCCTGCCCCGGCGGTCGAACTCGACGAACCGGAGCCCACGAAAGCGGCGCCGAAACTTCCGACCACGGCCTCGGTCGCGAAACAGGCGACCGAGAAGAACGCCCTCAATCTCAATGAGATGAACCTGATCGGCATCTACGGCGCGTCGCGCGACCGCCGCGCGCTGATCCGGATGCCGAATGGCCGCTTCGTCAAGGTCTCGGTCGGCGACCGGCTCGACGGTGGCAAGGTGACGGCGATCGGCGACAGCCAGCTGACCTATCAGAAGGGCTCGCGCAGCTACGTTCTGAAGCTGCTCAAGAACGGTTGACCCCAACCGCGCGAAAGCTGGGGATTTCGGCCTTGCCCCGCCGCCTGCGGGCGTTACTCTGACGCGAACCCCGATTTCCCGATCCGACCGGCCACGGCCTCGCGGCAGCGGCCCCTCTTGCGAGTTTCCGATGGAAGGCTTTCTGCTGCAGGCGACGCTTTACCTCGTGGCCATCGTCGTCGCGGTCCCCCTGAGCACGCGCGCCGGGCTTGGCTCGGTGCTCGGCTATCTGCTGGCCGGCGTGCTGATCGGGCCGATCTTCGGCCTCGCCAGCGCGCAGGCGAACGACCTGCAGCATTTCGCCGAATTCGGCGTGGTGATGATGCTGTTCCTGATCGGGCTCGAGATGAACCCCCGCGCGCTCTGGTCGATGCGCGACAAGCTGATCGGGCTGGGCGGGTTGCAGGTGGTGCTGACGACGCTCGTCGTCGCCGGGGCGGCGCTGGCCGTGGGCCAGCCGCCACGCGCGGCGATCGCGCTTGGCATGATCCTCGCGCTGTCCTCGACCGCGATCGTGCTGCAGACGATGACCGAGAAAAAGCTGATGCAGACCGCGGGGGGGCGGTCGTCCTTTGCCGTGCTGCTGACGCAGGACATCGCGGTAATCCCGATGCTCGTGCTGATGCCGCTGCTCGCTCTGCCCGGCGCGCGGGCGCTCGCCAAGGCGGAGGCCGCGGGCCATGGCGGCACCTGGCATGTGCTGAACGATCTGCCGGGCTGGGGCGTCACCCTCGTCACCCTTGCCGCGGTCGGGCTGATCGTGATGGCGGGGCACTTCCTGATCAGGCCGCTGTTCCGCTTCGTCCATGCCTCGCGGCTGCGCGAGGTCAACACCGCGGTCGCGCTGATGATCGTCGTCGGCATCGCCTCGGTGATGAACCTCGTCGGTCTTTCGCCGGCGCTCGGCACCTTCCTCGCGGGCGTCGTGCTTGCCGACAGCGAGTTCAAGCACGAGCTGGAAAGCGATCTGGAGCCGTTCAAGGGCCTGCTGATGGGGCTCTTCTTCATCGCCGTCGGGGCCGGGATCAACCTCGAGGTTCTGCTGCACGGGCCGCTCAAGATCGTCGCGCTGGTGGTCGTGCTCGTCGCGCTGAAGGCCGCAATCCTGTTCGGCCTCGCCAAGCTCTTCAAGCTGCACGGCTCCGACAAATGGCTGTTTTCGCTGGGCCTTGCGCAGGCGGGGGAGTTCTCGCTCGTGCTCGTCTCCTTCGCGGTGAGCCAGCGGATCCTGCCCTCGAACACCGCCGAGAAGGTGCTGCTCGTGATCGCGCTGAGCATGATCGTGACGCCGCTCCTCTTCATCCTGCAGGAGCGGCTCTCGCGCCGCTCGGCCGCCGCCCGCCGCCCCGACCCGGACGAGATCGACGAGCAGCAGCCGATCATCATCGCCGGCGCCGGGCGCTTCGGGCAGATGATCAACCGGATGGTGACGATGGCCGGGTTCCACACCACGGTGCTCGACGCCGATCTGAAGACGATCCAGGTGCTGCGCACCTTCGGCATCAAGAGTTATTTCGGCGACCCCACGCGCCCCGACCTGCTGGCGGCCGCCGGGATCGCGCGGGCGCGGGTGCTCGTCGTCGCGCTCGACGATCGCGGCGCCACCAACCGGCTCGTCGCCTATGCGCGCCGGCAGCGGCCCGACCTGCATATCATCGCCCGCGCCCGCGACCGGATCCATGTGTTCGAGCTTTACGGCGCCGGGGCCAATGACATCGTGCGCGAGATGTTCGATTCGAGCCTGCGCGCCGGGCGCTATGTGCTTGAGAACGTGGGGCTGAGCGAATACGAGGCCTCCGAGCTGGAGAAGCTGTTCTTCAAGCTCGACCGTGCCGCGGTGCGCGATCTGGCCGAGGTCTGGAAACCGGGCGTTCCGGTCGAGCAGAACCCCGATTACGTGAAGCGCACGCAGGAGCTGAACGCCGATCTCGAGGCGGAAATGCTCAAGCATTTCAATGCCCGCCGCGCCGAGGCACAGCGCAAGATCGCCGATTCCGACGTCATCGAGGAGGGCTGAGCCCCCTCCCCCGGAATGCGAACGGGCCCCCGAAGGGGCCCGCCGTGATCACCATGATGTCCGGTCGGCTCAGGCGGCGCGGCCGACGAGCACGTCGTCGACCTTCTTCGCCGCGCCGGCCTCGTCGGTGCCCGACACGGCCGCCACTTCGCGGGTCAGACGCTCGAGCGCGGCTTCGTAGAGCTGACGCTCGGAATAGCTCTGCTCGCGCTGATCGTCGGCGCGGTGCAGGTCGCGCACGACCTCCGCGATCGAGAGCAGATCGCCCGAGTTGATCTTCTGTTCGTATTCCTGCGCGCGGCGCGACCACATCGCGCGCTTGACCTTCGCCTTGCCCTTCAGCGTGTCGAGCGCCTTCGACACGACGTCGGGGGTCGACAGGCCGCGCATGCCGATGTCGATCGCCTTGTGGGTGGGAACGCGCAGCGTCATCTTGTCCTTCTCGAAGGAGATGACGAAGAGTTCGAGTCGCAGACCGGCGATTTCCTGTTCCTCGATCGACATGATCTTGCCGACACCATGGGCAGGATAGACAACGAAATCATCGGGACGAAACTCGGTCTTCTTGGTCTTGGTCATTCAGTCGGTTCCTTGCAGCCGGTTCTCCGCCGCATTCAGCGCATGAAACACCCCCGGCGCCGAAGCTCCGCGATGCGGTGATCTTTCGCTGAATTTCCCCAGAGGCGAGCAGGCAGATGGGGCGGGGTCGAACTCCTATGTAACAGGAATATAGCATAAAATAGGGGCATTTCAAAGCGCCGCCGCTCGACACGAAGGCGCGATATGCATAATTCGAAATGTTAACCTGTGCCTTCGCAGCAATTCCATGCTTGCGCCGCAGCGGGAATTTTGCCGCGAATCACCAAGGGCGCCCCGCAGGAGCGCCCGTTTCCGGTCAGGATACGTCCGATTCGCCGCAGTGCGGCAAGGGCGTCGCCCCGCGACTCAGTCGCCCTGGCCGGGATTGGGCGAGAAGTATTTCTCGAGCTTGCCGGTCTCGCCGTCGAATTTCTCGTGCTCGGGCATCGGGTCTTTCTTCTGGGTGATGACCGGCCAGAGTTCGGCATATTTCCGGTTCAGCTCGACCCAGCTTTCCAGCCCCGGCTCGGTATCCGGGCGGATCGCGTCGGCGGGGCATTCCGGCTCGCAGACGCCGCAGTCGATGCATTCGTCGGGGTGGATCACCAGCGTGTTCTCGCCCTCGTAGAAACAGTCGACCGGGCAGACCTCGACGCAGTCGGTGTATTTGCAGTTGATGCAGTTGTCGATGACGACATAGGTCATGAAACGAACCCCGGAACGTTGCGCTTTCGGGTTTCCTAGCGAGGCCGGCGCGATCAATCAAGGGCCGAGACGGGGGAAAGACCGGGTGCGGCGTTCTGGCCGCGTGCTCAGAACGTCTGTTCCGGCGCTTCGGGCGCCTGCGGAACGCCGCCCGCCTCGAGGTCGAGATAGAGCGTCGCGGCCTCGAACGCCGGGCCGCGGCGGGTGCCGCAGTCGAGCACGCGAATGAGCCGCATCCGCCCGCCGATCGTCAGCGTGAGCACGTCGCCCGCCCCGACCGCGCGGCCCGGTTTCTCGAGCCGCGCCCCGTTCAGGCGCACCTTGCCGCCGCTCACCGCTTCGGCGGCGAGCGCGCGGGTCTTGCAGAACCGCGCCTGCCACAGCCATTTGTCGATGCGGATGCGGTCGACGGCCTCGGTCAAGGTCAGCTCTTGCTCTTGAACCCCATGAGCGCCGCGGCGAAGGGGTTGTCCGGGTCGATCGGCTTGTCCTTCTTCGGCGGACGGGCCTCGTAGTGATGGGCCTTGTCCTCGTCGCGCGACTTGCCGCCCTTGCCGCCGAATTTGCCGGGCTTGCCCTTCGGCTTGCCGCCGAACTTGCCGCCCTCCTCACCGTCGCGACGCGGCTTGCCGCCGCCCTCGCCCCGGTGCTCGCGGCGCGGCTTGCCGCCGTCGCGGCCCTCGCCCTGCCCCTGAGCGCCCTGATCGCGGCCGCCCTCGCGGCGCGGGCCGCGGTCATGGTGACGCGGGCGCGGCGCCCAGGCGAAGGTGTAGAAGGTTTCCATCTCCGGCGCGGCCGCTTCGGCCTCGGCCTCGGCTTCCGCCACGGGCGAGGCCTCTTCCGGGATCGGGTTTTCCGAGCCCTCGGCACCGGCTTCCGGGGCCTTCGGCTCGGGCGTCGGGCGGGTCTTCTCGCGGGTGCCCGGCTCGGCCTTGTAGCCCAGCCCCTGCATCAGGTCGGCGAATTGCTCGAGCGTCATGCCGGTGATCGAAAGCATGTCCGGCGTCGCCTCGAAGCCGCCGCGGGTGTCCTGCGTGCGCAGAAGGTCCGCGAGCCGTTCGAGCATGTCGATGCGGATCGCGCGCACGCCCGCCGGGCGATAGCCCGACAGCGTGTAGGCCGAGGCCGGCACTTCGGCGATATAGGGGATCGTCACGAGACCCGGGGGCGGGCTTTCGGGGAATTCCTGCAGCCCGTCCCAAAGCGAGGCGAGCACGAGGCGCAGCCGCGTCGGCGCGGGCTTGAGCAGCGCCTGCTGGAAGATCGTGTATTGGCCGAAGCGCACGCCATGCTTGCGCAGCAGGCCGCGCGCGTCCTGGTCAAGCTCCTTGACCTCGGCGGCGACGCCCTCGCGCGGCAGGATGCCCATCCCCTCGACGAGGCGGAAGGCGAAGCCACGGGCGAGACCCGTCAGCGCCTCGTCGCGGCTCATCGCGAGCAGCGGCTCGAACAGCGCGGCGACCTTGCGGTCGATGAAATGCTGCAGCCGACGTTTCACCTTTTCGGCGACATCGGGGCCGGCCTCTTCGTCGACGAAGGCCTCGACCGAGGGCTTCAGCGGCTCGGAGCCCTTCACCAGCTTGCCCACCGCGATCTCGCCCCACATCAGGCCGCCCTGCTCGGTGAAATCCATCTCGGTGTCGGGCGCGTTGTAGAACCGGTCCGCCCGCAGGCTGAACTCCGGTTTCAGCGCCTCATAGGCGGCGCGCGCCAGCATCTTCGCCTCGTCGGGCGACGTGGTCGCGTCCTGACGGAAACGGAACCCTTCCAGACGGCCGGCGAACTCGCCTTCGACCATCACTTCGCCCTTGTCGTTCACCTCGGCCACGAGGGTCTCCTTCTGCTTGAGCCGGCGCAGCAGCACAGAAGTGCGCCGGTCCACAAATCGCTGGGTCAGCGCGCCGTGCAGCGCATCCGACAGGCGGTCTTCTACAGCGCGCGTCTCGTCCCGCCAATGGGTTTCATCGTCCACCCAGCCCTTGCGCTGCGCAACGTAGGTCCAGGTGCGGATGAAGGCGAGCCGTTTGGAGAGCGCGTCGATGTCGCCCTGCGGCCGGTCGATGCGTGCGATCTGGCCCGCGAGCCAGTCCGAAGGCACCCCCTTGCCCTCCCGCAGGAAGCCGAAGATCCGCGCCAGCAGGGTCGCATGCTCGGCCTCGGAAATCGAGCGGAAATCGGGGATACGGCAAACGTCCCACAGCAGGCGCACGTCACTCGGGTGGCGCACATGGGCGGCGATCTCGGGGATCTCGGAGAGCGCCTTGAGCGCGCGCAGATCGTCCGCCTCGCGCCCGCGGGTGAGCCATTCGTCCTTCGGGCTGTCCTCGAGCGCGGTGATCAGCCGCGCGACCGAACCAAATTCGAGCTTCGGGTTGCGCCATTGCAGCCGCTGGATCGGGGAGAAACGGTGGTTCTCGACCGCGTCGATCACCTCGGGCTGGAAGGCGGAGGCCTCGCCCGTCACGCCGAAGGTGCCGTCCATCGTGTGCCGCCCGGCGCGGCCCGCGATCTGGCCGATCTCATAGGGGAAGAGGTGCCGCATCCGCCGGCCGTCGAATTTCGCGGTGGCGGAGAAGGCGACATGTTCGATGTCGAGGTTGAGCCCCATGCCGATCGCATCGGTGGCGACGAGGTAATCGACATCGCCGTTCTGATACATCGCCACCTGCGCGTTGCGCGTGCGGGGGCTGAGCGCGCCCATCACCACCGCCGCGCCACCCTTCTGCCGGCGCAGCAGTTCCGCGATGGCGTATACATTTTCAACCGAAAAGCCGACGATCGCGCTGCGCGGCTTCATCCGGCTGATCTTTTTCGAACCTGCCCAGCTCAGCGTCGAGAAGCGTTCGCGCCGGGTGAACTGCGCCTTCGGCACCAGCGCCGCGATCGCGCCGCGCATCGTTTCGGAGCCGAGGAAGAGCGTCTCGTGCAGGCCCCGCATGTGCAGGAGCCGGTCGGTGAAGACATGGCCGCGCTCGGGATCGGCGCAAAGCTGGATCTCGTCGATCGCGACGAAATCGGCGCCGATCTCGGGCATCGCCTCGGTGGTCGCAACCCAGTATTGCGCGCGTTCGGGGACGATCCGCTCCTCGCCCGTGACCAGCGCCACGACCGAGGGGCCGCGCGCCTTCACGATCCGGTCATAGACCTCGCGCGCAAGCAGGCGCAGCGGCAGGCCGATGACGCCGGTGCGATGCGCCAGCATCCGCTCGATCGCGTAATGTGTCTTGCCGGTGTTCGTCGGCCCGAGGACCGCGGTGATCCGCCCCGTCATCGTTCCCCCTCGCAGACGTCACAGCGCGACGCCGGCAAGCTCCTTCTGCAGACGCGCAATTGCGTCTTTCACATCGTCCTGATGCGGGTTCAAGGCGAAAGAGGCGCGATAGGCGGAGAGCGCCCGCGCCTTGTCGCCGGTATCCTCGAGAATCGAGGCAAGCCCGGTGAGCGCCTCCCAGTGCCGCGGCTCGAGGATGAGCGCATGCGACAGATCGCTCACCGCCGGACCATAGAGCCCCGCCGCATAATAGGCCGAGGCGCGCGCGCTCCAGCCCTCGGCGAAATCCGGCGCATGATCGGTGAGCGCGGTCAGATGTTCGATCGCCGCCCCGGTGTCGCCCGCATCGAGCGCCTCCTCGCCACGCTTGAGCAGCAGGTCCATCGCGGCCGAGCCCGAGCGCGACCAGGCCCGGCGGATATCCGATTCGGCACGCTGCCAGCCGGCATAGCCCGGATCGGCGAGTTCGGAGAACTGCCGGTCGAGCCCCGCCGTCTCCGCCCGGGCCGGAAGTGCCCCGGCAAGACCGAAGTTGACGATTACGGCAACTGCCGCAACGATAGAATTGTGTCGAAGCCCGGGGACGCGCATATACGGGACTGTAACTCAAGCGCCGCAGAAATCGAGGGGGCGGCGTTCACAATCGGAGGAATTCATGAGCGACATGATCGACAAGGCCGTCGAGGCCCTTTCGAAGAAATTTTCGGGCGGCTTCTCGTCCACCGCGAAATTCGTGATCAAGGACGAAGGCGCGATCATCATCGACGAAAACGGCGTGCGCGCGGGCGACGACGAGGCCGACGTGACGATGACCGCCGATGCGGAGACCTTCCGCGGCATCCTCGAGGGCAACGTCAACCCGACGATGGCCTTCATGACCGGCAAGCTGAAGATCGACGGCTCGATGGGCCTCGCGATGCAGCTCGGCGCGGCGCTGAGCTGATGCAAACGGCGCCATTCCACGAGGCGATCGCGCGCGGTCCGGCGGGCGGGCGGGCCTTCTGGCTCACCGCCGAGGACGGCGTGCGGCTGCGCCTCGGGGTCTGGCCGGTGCCGGAAGGGGCGAAGGGGACGGTGTTCCTGCTGCCCGGCCGCACCGAATATGTTGAGAAATACGGCCCCGCGGCGGCGGATTTCGCCGCCCGGGGCTATGCGATGCTCGCCGTCGACTGGCGCGGCCAGGGCCTTGCCGACCGGCTGATCGCCGATCCGATGAAGGGCCATATCGGCGCCTTCACCGATTATCAGCGCGACCTCGCCGCAGTGATCGCCGCGGCCGGGGAGCTCGGCCTGCCGAAACCCTGGGTCGTGCTCGGCCATTCGATGGGCGGCGCGATCGGGCTGCGCGCAGTGCTCACCGCGGGCCATCCCTTCGCCGCCTGCGCCTTTTCCGCGCCGATGTGGCAGATCGGCCTGCCCGCGCTGCTGCGCCCCTTCGGCCCGACGATCGCGCGGCTGATCGGCGACACCGGTTTCGCCGATGGCTACGCCCCCGGCACCGATGCGCGCAGCTACGTCCTCAAGGCGCCCTTCGAGGACAACAAGCTCACGACCGACGCCGAAATGTGGGCCTTCATGGTCGAGCAGATCGGCATCGAACCCGCGCTGACCATCGCGGGGCCGACCTGGCACTGGGTCTGCGAGGGGATCCTCGACTGCGTGGCGATGGCTGCGCTGCCCTCGCCCGACCTGCCCTGCCTCACCGCGGTGGGCGCGCTCGAGCGGATCATCGACATCCCCGCCGCCGAAGCGCGCATGGCGCGCTGGCCGAAGGGGAAACTCCTGCGCGTGCCGGGCGCGCAGCACGAGATCATGATGGAGGGCGCGGCGAGCCGGAAGCTCTTCTTCGACGCCTGCACCCAGGTCTTCGACGGCGTCACCGGCTGAGAGCACAGAGCCTCCGGCGGGGATATTTGCACTCTGTAGAAACATCCCATTTCTACAGAGGCGAAATATCCCGGGGTCCGGGGCAGCGCCCCGGAACGCCAGCCCCAGGCGCTAGATCTGGATCTTCGTGAACCCGTCGCGCAGCGCTTCCGACCAGGCGAGCGACATCCGCGAGAAATCGGGATCCCCCTTCTCGATGCGCCGGCGCGTGGTGACGCGGCAGGCGTCCTTCTCGATCACCGCGAAATCGAGCGGCATGCCGACCGAGAGGTTCGAGCGCAGCGTCGAATCCATCGAGAGCAGCACCGCCTTGCGCGCATCGTCGAGCGAGGTCGAGGGCCGCACCACCCGGTCGAGGATCGGCTTGCCGTATTTGTGCTCGCCGATCTGCAGATAGGGCGTGTCCTCGGTCGCCTCGATGAAATTCCCTTCCGGGTAGACGAGGAACATCCGCATCGCGCCGCCCCTGCGCTGCCCGGCGACGATCATCGAGGCGGAGGTGGAGACCTTCGAT
This sequence comes from Paenirhodobacter sp., assembly GCF_050177655.1. Taxonomy (NCBI): domain Bacteria; kingdom Pseudomonadati; phylum Pseudomonadota; class Alphaproteobacteria; order Rhodobacterales; genus Paenirhodobacter; species Paenirhodobacter sp. The sequence continues at coordinate 6,242 of NZ_JBFXGV010000039.1, read as the reverse complement.
GCCTCCATCCGCGCGTCGATGTCCTGGCGCACATGCGACAGCGTATTGCCGACGATCTCGGCGACCTTGAGCATGGTGGGCGCCATCATGATCGAATTGTCCGGCGTCGCGTCGGGGTCTTCGACCGCCTCGCGCAGCCGCGCCATCGTCGTCTGCGTCACCGAAAGCGAGCCCGCGGTGAGGATCGCGACGACACGCTCGCCCGGCTCCTCGAAGAGGAACATCTTGCGATAGGTCGCGATATTGTCGAGCCCCGCATTGGTGCGGGTATCGCTCAACAGCACCATGCCTTCGTCAAGCAGAAGGCCCACACAATAGGTCATGATCTTCCCCGGTCACCCTGAACATAAGCAGCAAGTATTATTGCTGCGTGCTCTCGAGGGCAACTGCGACATCGAGGCTCTCCTCGCCCTCGCCCAGCGCAATGCCCTTGATCGGGGCCGCCTCGCGCGCGTCGAGGCCGGAGCCGAGGCGGATGTAGCGCGCATCCGGGCAGCAGCCGTTCGCCGGGTCGAAGCCGATCCAGCCGATGCCGTCGACGAAGACCTCGGCCCAGGCATGGGCGGCCTCGTGCGGGGTACCGTCCTCGCTCGCGTGCAGATAGCCCGAGACGTAGCGCGCGGGCATGCCCACCGCCCGCGCCACGGCGCAAAGCGCATGGGCGTGGTCCTGGCAGACGCCCTCGCCCAGGCCCAGCGCCTCGGCGGCGGTGGTATGGGCATGGGTCACGCCGGGCTTGTAGGCGATCGCGTCGGCGACCGCGCGCGAGAGCTGATGCGCCTGTTCGAGCGGATCCTTCGCACCCCGCACCGCCTCCTGCGCGAGGGTCTCGATCGCGTCGTCGATCCAGGTCGCGGCGGTCTCGCTCAGATAGGCGAAGGGATGCACCGTCTCGCGGTGGCCGCGCAGCACGCCGGCGAGGTCGAGCGTCTCGACCTGGCCGGTGACGGAGATCGTGATCTCCTCGACCGGGCCGCGCATCGACCAGCCCTCGACCTTGTCGCCGGCGCCGTCGCGGAAGGAGCCGCCGCGAATCCCGCCCTCGACCGCGACCTGCCAGCGGATCGTGCGCTGCCCGTCGAAGCGCGAGGGGAACAGCCGCAGCGACTGCACCGCAGCGCGCATCGGCGCGTCATATTGATAGCTCGTGGTGTGATTGACCGTGAGGATCATCTTGCCTCTCCGCTCAGATAGGCCGCGTAAACGAGGTTCGACAGCTCGCCGATGTCCCGGATGAAGCGGGTCAGGAATTCGTGCAGCCCCTCGTCGAAGATCTCCTCGACCCGGGTCTCGCCGAGTTCGGCGACCAGCGCGCGGGCGCGCAGCTGCGCCGGGCCCGAACGATCATAGGCCTCGGCCAGATCGTCGAGATGCTCCATCGCGAGCGTCGTCGCCGCAATCAGCGAGCGGGGCGACTGATGGTTGAGGATCAGGAAATCGGCGATCTTCTTCGCCGTGATCTCGCCGCCATAGGCCCAGTGGAAGGCGCGCTGCGCCGACATCGCGCGCAAAAGCGTCTGCCACTGGTAGTTGTCGAGCCCCGAACCCACGAAATCGACGCTCGGCAACAGGACGTAATATTTCACGTCGATCAGCCGCGCGGTGTTGTCGGCGCGTTCGAGCGCGAAACCGAGGTTGAGGAAGCAATAGCCGTCATTGCGCAAAAGCGTCGCGTCGATCGCGCCGCGGATCATCGCGGCCTGCCGGTTCACCCATTCGGTGAGCTCGGTCAGCTCCAGTTCGGAGCGCGGCTTGCGCTCGATCTGGCGGATCTCCTGGAACGCCATGTTCATCGCGTCCCAGACCTGCGCGGTCAGCGCGGTGCGCACGATGCGCGCGTTTTCCCGCGCCCGCTCGATGCAGGAGATCACCGAGGAAGGGTTGTCGCGGTCGAAGAAGAGATAGCTCTCGATATTGCGCTGCACCGGGTCGCCGTATTTCTCGGCGAAACCCTCGGCGGTGCCGGAGGCCTGCAACAGGCTCTCCCATTCCGAGCGGTAGCCATGCCCGGCGGAGGGCATCAGCGCGATACGGGCGCCGACCTCGAGCAGGCGCGCCATGGTTTCCGCACGCTCGATATAGCGCGCGATCCAGAACAGGTTTTCAGCAGTCCGGCTCAGCATCTCGTCGTCACTCCGCCAGCACCCAGGTGTCCTTGACCCCGCCGCCCTGCGACGAGTTCACGACAAGGGAGCCCTCCTTCAACGCCACACGGGTCAGCCCGCCCGGCACCAGCTCGATCTTCTCTCCGACAAGGCAATAGGGCCGCAAATCGACGTGGCGCGGCGCGATCCCCTCCTCGACGAAGGTCGGCGTCGTCGAAAGCGAGAGCGTCGGCTGGGCGATGTAATTCTCGGGGTTTTCCTCGATCTTGCAGCGGAAGGCGGCGATCTGCTCCTTCGTCGATTTCGGACCGACGAGCATGCCGTAGCCGCCCGAGCCATGCACTTCCTTCACGACGAGATCGCCGAGGTGCTCGAGGACGTATTTGTAATCGTCGTCCTTGCGGCACTGCCAGGTGGGCACGTTGTTCAGAAGCGGCTCCTCGCCGAGGTAGAAGCGCACCATCTCGGGCACGAAAGTGTAGATCGCCTTGTCGTCGGCGACGCCCGCGCCCGGCGCCGAGCAGATCGTGACCCCGCCCGAGCGATAGACATCCATCAGCCCCGGAACGCCGAGCATGCTGTCGGGCCGGAAGCAGAGCGGATCGAGGAAGGCGTCGTCGATCCGGCGATAGATCACGTCGAGCTTCTTCGGCCCTTCGGTCGTGCGCATCCAGACGAAGCCGCCCTCGACGAAGAGATCGGCGCCCTCGACCAGTTCCACGCCCATCAGATCGGCGAGGAAGCTGTGCTCGTAATAGGCGGAGTTGAAATGCCCCGGCGTCAGGATCGCGATCGTGGGTTCCCGGTCGCATTTCGCCGGCGCGACCGAGGCCAGCGTGCGGCGCAGCGCATCGGCATAGCCGTCGACCGGCTCGATCCGGTTCTCGCGGAAGATGTTGGGGAACATCCGCATCATGATCTCGCGGTTTTCCAACATGTAGGAAACGCCCGAGGGGGTGCGGCAATTGTCTTCGAGCACGAAGAAATCGTCGGGACCGGTGCGCACGATGTCGATGCCGACGATATGCGAATAGATGCCGCGCGGCGGGGTGAAGCCGCTCACCGCGCGTTCATAGGCCTCGTTCTGGAACACCATCTTCGCCGGGATCTTGCCCGCCTTGATGATCTCACCGCGGCCGTAGACGTCGAGCAGAAAGGCGTTGAGCGCGCGGGCGCGCTGCTTGATGCCCCGCTCGAGCTTGCGCCATTCGTTCTGCGTGAAGACGCGCGGGAACATGTCGAAGGGGATCAGCCGGTCGGGATCGCCGCCCTCGCCATAGACCGCAAAGGTGATGCCGATGCGGCGGAACAGGGCCTCGGCCTCCGCCTGCTTCATCTGCCGAAGCTCGGCCGGCATCGCGCGGGTCCAGTCCTCGAGCCGCGCATAGGGCGGGCGCACCTGCCCGTTCTCGTACATTTCGTTGAAATAATCAGTCATGGCGGTTGATTCCTCCGGCCTTGTTCAAACCTTAAGGATCGGATTCGGGGAGCGGAAGCGGCCCGGCCCCGTTACCCCTCTCGCCTGCCCCAATTCCCCCCACAAGCCTGCGGTAAGCTGCCTATTTCAGCGCATTCCGGCTTACTTTCTAAGCGATTTGATAACTTTCTGCATGAAATCGAGCAAATCTCCGCGGTTTTCCGGCGAAAGCGCCGCCAGCGCCCGCGCATTCACCGCTGCTGCGGCGCTGGTCGCGGGCGCCTCGAGCGCGCGCGCGCGGGCCGTGAGGCGGATCAGATGCGCGCGCCGGTCGCCCGGATGCGGCACCTTTTCGATCAGCCCGTCGCGCACCATCCGGTTCAGCGTCGCCGCCATCGTCGCCTGCTCGACATCGAGCCGCGTGACGAGTTCGGCCTGGGTCAGCCCGTCCTCGCGCCAAAGCTCGAGCAGCGTCATGAACTGTGCCGGCGCAAGGCCGAGCGGGCGCACCGCCTCGGCGAGCGCGGTCGCGAAAAGCCGCGCCATGTGGTTTGCGAGATAGCCCGCCGAGCGGGTCTTGTCGAAATCGGGAAGGGGATCGGGGCTCTCGGTCATGATGCCTTTCTGGCATTGCATAGCATGCTGTTCAATGTCATAATAAATAGCATGCTATGATTCATTCCGGAGCCTGACATGCCCTTCCTTCCGAAACTTCATGCCGCGGCGGGCGCCGTGGCGATGCTCACCATCCTCGGCCTGCAAACCGCGATCGCGCTCGGCGAGCCCACGGGCTACCCCGCCGAGATCGCGGCGCTGCGCAAGACGGTGCTTTACATCGTCTGCCTCGTGCTGATCCCGGCGATGATCGCCGCCGGGGCGAGCGGCTTTCGCCTTGGCCGCGGTTGGCGCAGCCCGGTGATCGCGGCGAAACGCGCCCGCATGCAGGCGATCGCAGCGATCGGGCTGATCGTGCTCCTGCCACTCGCGATCGGCCTTTGGGCCCTCGCGGCGCAGGGCATGGTCGAGGGCCGCTTTCATCTGCTGCAACGGATCGAGACGCTCGCGGGCCTCGTCAACCTTGTGCTTCTGGGGCTGAACATGCGCGACGGGCTGCGCCTGCGCCGCCGCCCGGTGCCGGCCTGAACCGAAGCACGGCTTGAACCTGCCCCCCCGCTGCGCCTATCTCTGGGACAACCAGAGATGAGGATGCCATGAAACCGATGCTGCCGCTCTTCGATGCCACTGCCACCACCGGGGGCGCCGGCGATTTCGGCGCCCTGCCCGACTGGGATCTGAGCGACCTCTACACCGCGCCCGACGCGCCGGAATTCGCGCGCGACATGGGCTGGCTGGAAACCGCCTGTGCCAGCTTCGCCGCCGATTACGAGGGCAAGCTCGCCACGCTCGACGCGCCCGCGATGGCCGAGTGCATCGCGCGCTACGAGGCGATCGAGACCACCGCCGGGCGCATCATGTCCTACGCGGGGCTGCGCTATTACCAGAACACCGTCGATGCGAGCCGGGCGAAGTTCCTTTCCGACGCGCAGGACCGCATCACCGCCTTCACCACGCCGCTCGTGTTCTTCTCGCTCGAATTCAACCGCATCGAGGATGCGCAGTATGAAAGCGTCTTCGCCGATCCGGCGGTGGCGCGGTTCAAGCCGGTCTTCGACCGGATGCGCGCGATGAAACCCTATCAGCTTTCCGACGAGCTGGAGAAATTCCTGCATGACCAGTCGGTCGTCGGCGCGGCGGCGTGGAACCGGCTCTTCGACGAGACGACGGCGGCGCTCGAATTCGAGGTGAACGGCGAGGAGCTGAACCTCGAGGCGACGACGACGCTGATGACCGAGCATGACCGCGCCACGCGCGAGGCGGCGGCGAAGGCGCTCGCGAAGGTCTTTGGCGAGAACATCAAGATCTTCGCGCGGGTGCACAACACGCTCGCCAAGGAAAAGGAGATCGAGGATCGCTGGCGCAAGATGCCGACGCCGCAGCTCGCGCGCCATCTCTCGAACGATGTCGAGCCCGAGGTGGTCGAGGCGCTGCGCAACGCGGTCGTCGCCGCCTATCCGCGCCTCAGCCATCGCTATTACGCGCTGAAGGCGAAATGGCTCGGCCTCGACAAGCTGCAGATCTGGGACCGCAACGCGCCGCTGCCGACCGAGGCGCCGCGCAAGATCCTGTGGGACGAGGCGCAGGAAACCGTGCTTTCGGCCTATTCCGCCTTCTCGCCGAAGATGGCCGAGATCGCGCAGCCCTTCTTCGAGAAGGGCTGGATCGACGCCGGCGTGAAGCCCGGCAAGGCGCCCGGCGCCTTCGCCCATCCGACGGTCACCACGGTGCACCCCTATGTAATGCTGAACTATCTGGGCAAGCCGCGCGACGTGATGACGCTCGCGCATGAGCTTGGCCACGGGGTGCATCAGGTGCTGGCGGCGGGGCAAGGGCCGCTTTTGTCCGACACGCCGCTGACGCTCGCCGAGACCGCGAGCGTGTTCGGCGAGATGCTGACCTTCCGCAAGCTCCTCGATCAGGCGAAGACCAAGGCCGAGCGCAAGACGCTGCTCGCCGGCAAGGTCGAGGACATGATCAACACCGTGGTGCGGCAGATCGCGTTTTACGATTTCGAATGCAAGCTGCTTGCCGCGCGGGCCGAAGGCGAGCTGACGCCCGAGGATATTGACGCGCTCTGGATGTCGGTGCAGGGCGAAAGCCTC
>NZ_JBFXGV010000038.1:0-33743 GCF_050177655.1 Paenirhodobacter sp. | reverse complement strand
TTCCGATCTTAGCTGTTGCCACCGATGTTCATGCCGTTGTGGCAGGCGCTGCAGCCCTCGGACATGAAGAGCGAGAGGCCCTGTTTCTGCTCCTCGGTCATCGCCGCATCGTCGCCCTGCAGCCAGCGGTCGAAGGGCGCGTTCGGCGTGATCAGCGTGTCCTCGAAGGCGGCGATCGCGGTGGTCGCGTTCTCGAAGGTGACCGGATCGGCGGCATCGGGGAAGGCGGTGGCGAAGACCGGCGCGTAGCCCGGGATCGCCTTCAGCATCTCGACCACGTGGTTCGGGTTCGAGGCCATCTCGACCGGGTTCTGCATCGGGCCGCCGGCCTGTTCGATCAGGTTCGCGGCGCGGCCGTCCCAGAACTGGGCGAAATTATAGGCCGAGTTCAGCACCGTCGGCGAATTGCGCCCGCCTTTCTGCCAGCGGTGGCCGAGCGAGACGCTCGAATTGTCGACGCCGCCGGTCGAGAGGTTGTGGCAGGTGTTGCAGCTGATGTTGTGGGCCTCCGACAGGCGGGGCTCGAAGAACAGCATCTTGCCGAGCTCCGCCTGCGCGGGCGCGGGCGCCGGATCGGGGGCTTGCGGGATCGGTTCGAAGACGCCCTGCGCATCGGCGCGCAGCGTGGCGTCGTCGATGGCGGGATCCGCGGCCTGGGCGGTGCCGGCTTGCGCCGCGCCGAGCAGGGCGAGGGCTGCGATCAGTGGTTTCATGGCAGATACCTCCTGGGGAGAGTGGCCGACCGGCAGGGGCGGCCCGGGGTTGAGCGGCGCGACCGCGATCACCGGTCCCGGGGGGCAGGACGGGGGCGCTGGACCCGCGGGGGGCTGACCGTCTGCCGCCGCGGGAACCGGGATCGCGTCGATCTTGCGCCGAGGTCTAGCAACCCGAAGCTGACATCGCGCTGACAGCACACGTCAGCCGTGTGTCAGCCTTGCTCCGCTCGCGCGGTTTTTGCGCCCCCGCGGCGCGGCTGTCAGCTTCACGTCAGCTGCGCCTGCCTATGCTGGCCCCGCCATGAGACTGCCGCTCCTCCTCCTGTCGATCCTGCTCTCCGGCGCCGCCGGCCTGCCCGTCGCGGCGCAGGGATCGCATGACCACAACCAGGCGCAAAGCGCGCGCGCCCGCGGCGAGATCCAGCCGCTGCACGCGATCCTGCCGCAGGTCGAGCGGACATTCGGCGCGCGGCTGCTCGAGGTGGAGCTGGAGCCGAGAAACGGCCGGCTGATCTACGAGCTGAAGCTGATCAAGCCGAACGGGCGGATCTTCGAGGCGGTGGTCGATGCCGCGACCGGGGCGATCGTGCCGGACGACACGGGGGATGAGGACTGATGCGGGTGCTGGCCGTCGAGGACGATCCGCGGATCGCCGCCGATCTTGCCGCGGCGCTGGGCGAGACCGGCTTTCGCGTCGAATCCTGCGGCGATGGGGAGGCGGCCTGGTTTCTCGGCGATACCGAGGATTATGATCTCGTGGTGCTCGACCTTGGCCTGCCGCGGCTCGACGGGCTGACGGTGCTCAAGCGCTGGCGCGCGAATGGCCGCGAGATGCCGGTGATCGTGCTGACCGCGCGTAGCACCTGGACCGAGCGGGTCGAGGGGATCGACGCGGGCGCCGACGATTACCTGCCCAAACCGTTCCGGATGGAGGAGCTGGTGGCGCGGGCGCGCGCGCTGATCCGGCGCGCGGCGGGGCGCGGCAGCGCGGTGCTGAGCGCGGGGCCGATCGCGCTCGACACCAATCACATGTCGGTGCGCCGGCAGGGGCGGCCGGTGCGGACCACCGCGCTCGAATATCGGCTGCTGGCCTATCTGATGCTCAACCGCGACCGGGTGGTGCCGCCGACCGAGCTGCTCGAACATCTTTACGGCGACGACGACCTGCATGAGATCAACGCGCTCGAGGCGGTGGTCGCGCGGCTGCGGCGCAAGCTCGGGCCGGGGGTGATCGGCACGAGGCGCGGCTTTGGCTATTTCCTCGACTGCACGGGCGGGGCGGCGTGAGACGGCTTTCGCTGCGGCTTCGGCTGGCGCTGTCCGGGGCGATCACCGTGTCGCTGGCGATCGCGCTTTCGTCGGTCGGGCTTGCCGCGCTTTTCGACGCTCATGTGAAGCGGCGCGCGATCGCCGAGCTTTCGGTGCAGCTCGACCAGGTGCTCGCCGGGGTCGAGCGCGGCCCGGAGGGGGTGCTCGAACAGACCGCGATCCCCGCCGATCCGCGGTTTCAGCGCCCCTATGGCGGGCTTTATTGGCAGATCGCGGCCGAGGGGCGGATGCTGCGCTCGCGCTCGCTCTGGGATGACGAGATCCCGCTGCCGGTGGACGAGCTGCCCGACGGGGCGGAGCATGTGCATGAGCTGCCGGGCCCCGCCGGCCAGCCGCTGCTGGCGATCGAGCGCAGCGTGCTGCTGCCCGCGCGGCTGGGCGGCGCCGGCATGCGCGCCACGGTGGCGATGGACGAGACCGAGCTCGCGGCGGCGCGCAACGGCTTCATTTCCGACCTCACCCCCTATTCGGCGGTGCTCGCCGCGGCGCTGATCCTGGCCGGCTGGGTGCAGATCGCGATCGGCCTGCGCCCGCTCAAGGCGATCCGCCGGCATGTGGCCGATGTCCGCTCGGGCCGGGCGCGCCGGCTTGGCGGCGATTTCCCGGCCGAGGTGCAGCCGCTCGCAAGCGAGGTCGACGCGCTGCTTGCCGTGCGCGAGGCGGAGGTGGCGCGCGCCCGCACCCGCGCGGGCGATCTCGCGCATGGGCTGAAGACGCCCTTGCAGGCACTTCTGGGTGAGGCCGACCGGCTGCGCGCCGAGGGGCGGGGCGCGGTCGCCGCCGATATCGAGGCGATCGCCGGCGCGATGCGGCGCCATGTCGATCGCGAGCTGGCGCGCAGCCGGGTCGCGCTGCGCGGGCGCGAGGCCCGGGCCGAGGTGGCGCCGATCCTCGCGGGTCTTTTGCGCGTCGTGCGCCGCACCGGCGAGGGGGCGCGCCGCGACTGGCAGCTCGATCTGCCCGAGGGGCTGGTCGCCGCCGCCGATCCCGACGATCTGACCGAGGCGCTCGGCGCGCTGGTCGAGAATGCCGCGCGCCACGCCCGGGCGCGGGTCGTGATCTCCGCCCGCGCCGAGGCGGGCAGCCTGGTGATCTCGGTGCGCGACGACGGCCCGGGGATCCCGCCCGACCGGATCGAGGCGTTGATGGCGCGCGGCGCGCGGGCCGATACCAGCGGCAAGGGCAGCGGGCTTGGCCTCGCGATTGCGCGCGACATCGCCGAGGCGCTGGAGGGGGGGCTGACGCTGCATGCCTCCGATCCGGGGCTCGAGGCGCGGCTGACGGTGCCGCGGGCGCCGGGCCCGCCGGCGTGATCCGGGCCCGGCTCAGCCGCCAGTGCGCGCGAGGGTGCGGTATTCCGCCGGGGTCCGCCCGGTGCGGGCGCGGAACACCCGGGTCAGGTGGCTCTGGCTGGAAAAGCCGCAGGCGGCGGCCACCTCGGCGATCGGCGTCGCGCCGCGCAACAGCTCCTGCGCGCGCCGCACCCGCCGCGCGGTGACCCAGGCATGCGGCGCCATCCCGCGCGAAAGCTGGAACATCCGGTGGAAATGGTAGCCCGAAAGCCCGGTGAGCGCGGCGAGATCGTCGAGGTGGATGACCTCTTCGAGATGCGCGGCGATCCAGTCGTCGACCCGGCGCAGCTGATGCGGCGCAAGCCCGCCACGCAGCTGCGGCGCCTGTGCCGCGAGCCCGCCGATGAGCCCGGCAAGCGCGCTTTCGGCACGCAGCGGATCGCCGCTTTCGGCCGCGCCGGCAAGCGCGCGCAGCGCCCCGGCAAGCGCCGCATCCTCGGTGAAGGTCGCCTCGCGCAGATCGAGCCGGCGCGCGTCGCAGTCGTGCACCTCGGAAAACCCCGCGCGCAGACGCGCGTCGGGGATGTAGAGATGCACGAAGCGGAAGGGCGCGGTGATCTCCCATTCCGAACCGCAGCCCTCGGGCATCACGCAGATCGCGCCGGGCCGCCCCGCGATGCCCCCCGCATCGAGCCTCCGCGTGCCGGTGCCGCCCTCGAGATAAAGGCTGAAGGTGTGGTTCTGCGGCGCCTCGTAGCGGATGCGGTCGTCGTGGTTGCACCAGATCGCCACTTCGCAGCCCGCCCCGAGATCGAGGCGCGCGGTGGTGCGGGCGATGGGCGAGCGCCCGAGAAAATCGTGGACCGTGTGACGCATGGGTTCTCGGTAGCGCCGCGGCCGGCGCGGCGAAAGCCTCGGCGGACCGGTGGTGCGATTTCACCGCAAGAACGTGCAAAACCGCCGCGCCGAAATGCGCTAGGCCGGCGGCATGAGCACATTTCTTCTTTTCGCCGCCACCGTCCTGATCTGGGGCACGACCTGGATCGCCATCGCCGCACAGGTGGGGGCGGTGCCGCTTTTGCAGTCGATCTTCCTGCGCTTCGCGCTCGCGGGCCTCGTCATGCTGGCGGGGCTCGCGCTGATGGGGCGGTTACGGCGCCCGGCGCAGTGGCGCTTCGTCGTGGTGCAGGCGTTGTGCCTCTTCTCCTTCAACTTCATCGGGCTCTACAACGCCGCCGCGCTGATCCCCTCGGGGCTGGTCTCGGTGGTGTTCTCGCTCGCCTCGATCTTCAACGCGGTGAATGCGCGGATCTTCTTTGGCGAGCGGATCACCGCGCGCACGATCGCGGCGGGGGCGATCGGGGCGGCGGGGCTCGGGCTCCTGTTCAAGGACGATCTGGGCGGTGCCGCCTCGCTCGAGACGCTGCGCGGCATCGGCTGGGCGGCCTTCGGCACGATGATGTTCTCGCTTGGCAACATGGCCTCGCGGCGCAACGGGCAGCTCGGCGTGACGCCGGTCACCGCCAATGCCTGGGGCATGGGGATCGGGGCGCTGGTGCTGCTCGCGCTGATCGGGGGGACCGGGCAGGGCCTCGTGTGGCCGGAGGGCGCGCGCTACTGGGGCGCGCTTGCCTATCTCGCGCTGATCGGCTCGGTGGTCGGCTTCACCACCTATCTGCTGCTCGTCGCGCGGATCGGATCGGCGCGGGCGGGCTATGCGACGGTGGTCTTCCCGGTGGTGGCGCTGATGCTCTCGACGCTTTACGAGGGGTTCCACTGGACCCCCGCCGCGATCGCCGGGCTTGGCCTGACGCTGATCGGCAATGTCGTGATGTTCGCGCGCCGCTGAGCGGGCTCAGAGGATCTCGAGCACCGCTTCCGGTGGCCGGCCGAGCCGCGCGGCCGTGTCGGTCAGCACGAGCGGCCGTTCGATCAGCTCGGGATGGGCGGTGAGCGCGGCGAAGATGTCGTTGTCGCTCGCGTCGCGGGCAAGGCCGAATTCCCCGGCCTCCTTCCAGCGCACCAGCGCCGAGGCGGGCTGGCCAAGCCGCAGCATCGCCTCCTGCAGCTCGGCCATCGTCGGCGTGTCCTTGAGGTAAAGCCGCACCCCGGGGGCGAGGCCGCGTTCCTCGAGGAGCGCGAGCGTCGCGCGCGATTTCGAGCAGCGCGGATTGTGCCAGATCGTCAGAGCCATCTTTCCCTCCCGGTGCCCACCGCCTCGGCGACATTGGCGAAGCCGTCGCGGGCAAGCAGCGCCTCGAGGCCGCGGGCGATCTCGGGCACGAGCGAGAGCCCCTGATAGACCATCGCGCTATAGACCTGCACGGCCGAGGCGCCGGCGCGGATCTTCTCATAGGCGTCCTCGGCCGAGGAGATCCCGCCGACCCCGATCAGCGGCAGTTTTCCGGCCGTGAGCCGCGAGAGCTGCGCGAGGATGCGGGTGGACTTTTCGAACAATGGTGCGCCGGAAAGGCCGCCGGGCTGCTCCCGATCAGCACTTTTCAAACCTTCGCGCGAAAGCGTGGTATTCGTCGCGACGATCCCGTCGATCCCGGAGGACAGCGCCACCTCGGCGATCTCCTCAAGCTCGGCCGGGTTCAGATCGGGGGCGATCTTGAGGAAAACGGGGATCGGCCGGGCAAGCGCGGCGCGGGTCTCGATCACGCCCTTGAGCAGGGCGGCAAGCGCCTCCTTGCCCTGCAGGTCGCGCAGCTTCTCGGTATTGGGCGAGCTCACGTTCACCGTGGCGAAATCGAGATGCGGGCCGGCATGGCGCAAAACGGTGGCGAAATCGGCGGCGCGATCGGCGCTGTCCTTGTTCGCGCCGAGGTTCAGCCCGACCGGGATCCCCGCGGGCCGCGCGGCGAGGCGGCGGGTGATTGCCTCCATCCCCTCGTTGTTGAAGCCGAAGCGGTTGATCACCGCGCGCTCCTCGGTCAGCCGCCAAAGCCGCGGCTTCGGGTTGCCCTCCTGCGCGCGCGGCGTCGCGGCGCCGACCTCGAGAAAGCCGAAACCCGCGCGCATCAGCTGCGGCAGGGCGACGGCGTTCTTGTCGAAGCCCGCGGCGAGGCCCACCGGATTGGGCAGATCGAGCCCGGCGATCCGGGTCGCGAGCCGGGCGCAGCTCACCACCCCGGGCAGCGGCGCGAGGCCCGAGCGCAGCGCGAGCAGCGACAGCCCATGCGCGGTTTCCGGATCGAACCGGTGCAGGATCGCCATGCCGGCGCGCTCGAAAGGGGTCACAGCAGAACCTCCGGGAAGATGTGGCCCGAGCGGCCGAGCGGCAGGGCGTGATCCCAGACCACCTCGGTCAGATCGAGCGCGCGGTAGAGATGGGGGAAGAGCGCGCCGCCGCGCGAGGGCTCCCATTTCAGATCGGCGCCGAGCCGCGCCTCATCCACCGCGACGAGGACGAGGTCGCTTTCGGTGGCGAAATGTTTCGCGGCGGTCTCGGCGACCTGCACTGCGGTGGAGAAGTGGATGAAGCCGTCGGCGAGGTCGACGGGGGCGCCGAGCGTCTGCCCGGCGGCGCGGAAGGCATCCCATTCGGGGCGGCGGAAGATCTTGTAAATAAGCATCGCTTCCACATGAACCCTGCCCAGAATTTGGTCAATCCCGCCCGTGCATCCGGCGCCCGCCGCGCGGGGATTTGTCATCCCCGCGTCACCTCGCGGATTTACGCCGAAGGGCGGTTTGGCTTTTGACTTTGTGGTCAAGGTAACGCCACAGTGACAGCCATGTGACATTTCGCGGAGGTTTCCATGAACGCTCGTCTTTTCGCCACGGTTGCGGCGCTCGCGCTTTCGGCCGGTACGGCGCAGGCCGATTACACGCTGCATATCCTGCACACGAACGATCTGCACAGCCGCATTGAATCGATTAACAAATACGACAGCACCTGCGCGGCGGAGGACGAGGCGGAGGGCAAATGTTTCGGTGGCATCGCGCGGGTCAAGGCCGAGGTCGACGCGATGCGCAAGGAGCTGGCCGGGCAGAACGTGATCGTGCTCGACGCGGGCGACCAGTTCCAGGGCTCGCTTTTCTACACGACCTACAAGGGCAAGGACACCGCCGAGTTCATGAACGCGATCGGCTATGATGCGATGGCGGTCGGCAACCACGAATTCGACGACGGGCCGGAGAACCTCGCGGCCTTCGTCGACATGGTGAAATTCCCGCTGGTTTCCGGCAATCTCGACGTCAGCCAGTCGAATGTGCTCAAGGGCAAGCTGCACAAGACGCTCGTGCTCGAGGTCGGCGGGCAGAAGATCGGCCTGATCTCGGCGCTCGCCACCGACACGGTCGAGACCTCCTCGCCCGGGCCGAAGGTCATTTTCCAGGACGAGGCCGAGAGCCTGAAGGGGGACGTTGCCGCGCTTGAGGCCGAGGGCGTGACGAAGATCATCGCCTTCCCGCACACCGGCTTCGTCAAGGACAAGAAGCTTGCGGAGGAGGTGCCCGGCATCGACGCGATCATCGGCGGGCACAGCCACACGCTTTTCGGCGAGGGGGGCGAGCCCTATCCGACGATGGTGGGCAAGGTGCCGGTGGTCTCGGCCTATGCCTATTCGAAATATCTCGGCCATCTGGTGCTGACCTTCGACGACGACGGCAACCTCAAGGAGGCTTCGGGCGAACCGATCCTGCTTGACGCCAAGGTCGTGCCCGATCCGGAGATGGCGGCGCGGGTGGCGGAACTGGCCAAGCCCATCGCCGCGGTGCGCGAGAAGGTCGTGGCCGAGGCCGCCGAAGAAATCGACGGATCGCGTGAGCATTGCCGGCTCGAGGAATGCGCGATGGGCGATCTCGTCGCCGATGCGATGCTCGACCGGGTGAAGGGGCAGGGCGTGACGATTGCCATCGCGAACGGCGGCGGGCTGCGTGCCTCGATCGACCAGGGGCCGGTGACGATGGGCGAGGTCTATACCGTGCTGCCGTTCCAGAACACGCTCGCCACCTTCCAGATGAAGGGGGCCGGGGTGGTTGCGGCGCTGGAAAACGGCGTGAGCCAGGTCGAGGAGGCGGCGGGCCGCTTCCCGCAGGTCGCGGGGCTGAAATTCACCTGGGATCCGGCGCAACCGGCGGGGTCGCGGGTGAGCGAGGTGCTGGTCGAGAAGGACGGCGCCTGGGCGCCGATCGAGCCCGATACGCTCTATGCGCTGGTGACCAACAACTACATGCGCAATGGCGGCGACGGCTACAAGGTCTTCGCGGCGGAGGGGGTGAATGCCTATGACTTCGGCCCGGATCTGGCCGAGGTGACGGCGGATTACCTGGCCGCGCATGCGCCCTATACCCCCTATACCGATGGGCGCATCACGAAGAAGTAAGGTATTTCAGCGCCTTGTGCGGTGAAATTGAAGCGGGGGTTCGCCCCCGCTTTTTGCTTGCCCCGCGGCGTCCGGAGGGGAATGCTGGACGAAACCGAGAGCGGAGGGACCATGGCGGAACGCGACCCCGAGGCGCTGCTGCGCGCGCTTTTCGATACCGCGGTGGCTGCGGCCGATCCGATGCGGGCGATCCCGGCCGCCCTGCCGCCGCGGCCCGCGGGGCGCGTGGTCGTGATCGGCGCGGGCAAGGCCTCGGCGCGGATGGCCGAGGCGGTCGAAAGCGTCTGGGGCCCCTGCGAGGGGCTGGTGATCACCCGCTACGGCTATGGCCGGCCCTGCAAAGGCATCGAGATCGTCGAG
Organism: Paenirhodobacter sp.; assembly: GCF_050177655.1. NCBI lineage: Bacteria > Pseudomonadati > Pseudomonadota > Alphaproteobacteria > Rhodobacterales > Paenirhodobacter > Paenirhodobacter sp. Next base: position 24,716 of record NZ_JBFXGV010000038.1, on the reverse strand, counting down.
GCGGCGCATCCGGTGCCCGATGCCGCCGGGATCGCGGCGACGCGGCGGATGCTCGATCTGCTGGCGGGATTGGGCGAGGGGGATTTCGTGCTCGCCCTGATTTCCGGGGGTGGCTCGGCGCTGCTCTGCGCGCCGGCGGAGGGGTTGACGCTCGCCGACAAGCAGGCGGTGAGTGCGGCGCTGCTCGCCTCTGGCGCGCCGATCGACAAGATCAACACGCTGCGCAAGCATCTGAGCGCGGTGAAGGGCGGGCAGCTTGCCGCCGCCGCCTTCCCGGCGCGGATGCTGGCGCTGGTGATCTCCGACGTGCCGGGGGACGACCTCGCCTTCATCGCCTCCGGGCCGACGGTGGGGGATGAGACGTCTGTGAAGGACGCGCTCGAAATCATTGAAACCTATCGGGTTTCGGTGCCCGCCGCGGTGCAGGAGCGGCTTGCGCGCGGTTCCGGCGTGCTTGCCCCCGACGATCCGCGGCTCGTGCTCAGTGAAACGCAGATCATCGCCGCGCCCTCGCAATCGCTCGCGGCGGCCGCCGATCTCGCGCGGGAAGCCGGCTGCGAGGTCGAGATTCTGGGCGATGCGCTTGAAGGGGAGGCCGCCGAGCTTGGCGCGGCGCAGGCGCGGATGGCGCTCACCCGGCAAGCGGCACGGCGCCCGGGCGATCCGCCGCTCCTTTTGCTCTCAGGTGGGGAATGTACAGTTTCCTTGGGGAATTCGGCCGGGATCGGCGGCCCGAATGTTGAATTTCTGCTATCGGTTGCCATCACGCTTGACGGTGCCCCGGGCATCTGGGCGCTCGCCGGAGACACCGACGGGGTGGATGGCGGGGCGGAAGTGGCGGGGGCGGTGATCGGGCCGGCGACGCTCGAGCAGGCGCGCGCCTGTGGGCAATCCCCCGCCCGCGCGCTCGCCCGTCATGACGCACATCGCTTCTTCGCGGCGCTCGACATCCAGGTCAAACCCGGGCCGACGCTTACGAATGTCAACGATTTCCGGGCCTTGCTGATCCTCTAGCGACCGAAGACGCCGCCGAGCCGGGCGTGGCGATTGACGTCCTTGTAGAGCAGGTAGCGGAACGGGCCGGGGCCGCCGGCATAGCAGGCCTGCGGGCAGAAGGCGCGCAGCCACATGAAATCGCCCGCCTCGACCTCGACCCAGTCGGTGTTGAGCTTGTAGACCGCCTTGCCCTGCAGCACGTAAAGCCCGTGCTCCATCACATGGGTTTCCTCGAAAGGGATCACCGCGCCGCGCTGCAGCGTGACGATGTTGACGTGCATGTCGTGGCGCATGTCGAGCGGCTGCACGAAGCGCGTCGTCGCCCAGCGGCCGCCGGTGCGCGGCATCGCGGCGGGGGAGTGGTCCTGCTCGTTGGTGACGAAGGCCTCCGGCACCTCGACCCCGGGCGCCGGTTGGTAGCGCTTGCGGATCCAGATGAATTTCGCGGCCTTCTGCCCGGTGGCGCGGAATTTCCACGGCAGACCGGGCGGCAGGAAGGCATAGCCGCCCTCCGCCATCGTGTGTTGACCGTCGGGCAGGGTGAGCTCGGCCCGGCCGGCGAGCATGAAGAGCACCGCCTCCGCCTCCGGGTCGGTTTCGGGCGTGTCGGAGCCGCCGCCCGGCATCACTTCGAGCACATATTGCGAGAAGGTTTCCGAAAACCCGGTCATCGGGCGGGCGAGCACCCAGAGCCGGGTGTCCGCCCAGCCGGGCAGGTAGCTCGTGGTGATGTCGCTCAGCACGCCGCGGGGGATCACGACATAGGCGTCGGTGAAGATCGCGCGGCCGGTGTGCAGCTCGGTCTGGCCGGGAAGCCCGTCGCGCGGGACGGCATAGGTGGTCATTTCAGGATGTCCTTCAGGCGGTGCCAGCCGATGCGTTCGACCTGGCGGCAGGCTTCGGCGAATTCGGTGTCGCGGTCCTGTTCGATCCGGCGCTCGAAGGCGGCGAGGATCGAGGCTTTCGTGTTGTCCTTCACCGCGATGATGAAGGGGAAGCCGAATTTCGCGACATAGCGGGTGTTGAGGTCTTCGAAAGCGCTGCGCTCGGCATCGGTGAGCGCGTCGAGCCCGGCGGAGGCCTGTTCGGCGGTGCTTTCGGCGGTGAGCCGTTTCGCCTGGGCGAGCTTGCCGGCGAGGTCGGGGTGGGCGGTGAGCACGCGCATCCGCTGGCTTTCGGAGGCGGTGCGGAAGGTGCGGGCCAGCACCGACGCCACGCCCTCGACGCAGTCATGTGCGGGGCCGAGCTCGAGATCCCAGGCGCGTTCGGCGATCCAGGGGCTGTGTTCGTAGACCCCGCCGAAGACCTGCACGAAGCGGCCGCGGGTCATCTGGCTCGGCCGTTCGAAGCGGCGATGCGGATGGGTCGCGGCCCAATGCGCGGCGATTTCTCCGCGGGTCGCGAACCAGACGCCGTCGTGGCTGCGGGCGTAGTCGAGGAAGCGCTTCAGCCCGGCGAGTTTGCCGGGGCGGCCGATCAGCCGGTTGTGCAGGCCAATCGAGAACATCTTCGCGCGGCCCTCGGCACCCTCGGCGTAGAGCGTGTCGAAACTGTCCTTGAGATATTGGAAGAACATCTCGCCGTCGATCCAGCCCGGCGAGGTGGCGAAGCGCATGTCGTTCGCCTCGAGCGTGTAGGGGATCACGAGCTGGTCGCGGTCGCCGACCTCGAGCCAATAGGGGAGGTCGTCGTCGTAAGTATCTGAAATCCAGTCGAAACCACCTTCTTCGGCGGTGAGGCGCACGGTGTTTTCGGAGCAGCGTCCGGTGTACCAGCCGCGCGGCCGTTCGCCGACGACCTCGGTGTGGATGCGGATCGCCTCGGCGATCTGGCGGCGTTCCTCCGCCTCGGGCATGTCCTTGTGCTCGACCCATTTATAGCCGTGGGAGGCGATCTCCCAGCCGGCGGTCTTCATCGCGGCGAGCTGTTCGGGGCTGCGGGCGAGAGCGGTGGCGACGCCGTAGATCGTGATCGGCAGGCCCAATGCGGTGAACAGCCGATGCAACCGCCAGAAGCCGGCGCGGGCGCCGTATTCATAGATCGATTCCATGTTCCAGTGGCGCTGGCCCGGCCACATCGCGGCGCCGGCGACGTCGGAGAGGAAGGCTTCCGAGGCGGCATCGCCGTGCAGGATGCAGTTTTCGCCCCCCTCTTCGTAGTTGAGCACCAGAGAGATCGCGACACGGGCGCCCCCGGGCCAGGCCGCGTCGGGGGGATTGGCGCCGTAGCCGCGCATGTCTCGGGGATATCGGATCATGTCTGCCTCCGTTTTTCTTCTTCTAGACCAGGGATTGGCAAAAGACTTTCACGTTTTTCCTGAAGAACATGTTGCGACTCTTGCACTGTTCAGCAAAGCGCTTCATGGCAGCCTGAGGCAAGCAGGGAAAGGATATGGCATGGCGGGATATCTGACGACTCACGTGCTGGACACGGCGCAGGGGTGCCCGGCGGCGGGGCTGCGCATCGTGCTCTACCGGATCGAGGGCAACGCACGTATCGCGGTCGCCGAGGCTGTTACCAATGCCGATGGGCGCACCGACACCCCGGTGCTACCGGTGGCGGAATTCGAGATCGGCACTTATGAGCTCGAATTTCACGCGGGGGACTATCTGCGCGCGAGCGGGCAGGGAGGGGCTGAGCCGCTGTTTCTCGATATCGTGCCGCTGCGCTTCGGGATCAGCGAGGCCGGCGCTCATTATCATGTGCCGCTCCTGCTTTCGCCCTTCGGCTACTCGACCTATCGCGGCAGCTGATTTCGGCCATTGCCCGCCGATCGACGGGCTCAGAAATCCTCCCAGTCGTCTTCCTCGACGGGCTTGACCGCGAGGGCCGAGAGCCGGTGTCCGGGGAGAGGCACTCGCGGCGCGGATGCCGCCGCGGCACTGCGCGTCGAGCGGAAACTGCTCATCGTGGAAGGCGGTGTCGCCGGAGCGGCAGGGGCCGCCGGAGTGGTCGTTCTGACCGGTGCCGCGCGCGGCGCTGGCGCGGGGTCGCAGGTGCGCCGTTGCGCAGCTTCTCCGCGGGCATCGGTATCGAGGCGGAAGCGCGCCATCGTTGCGTTGAGGGCGTCAGCCTCGACGATCAGGGCCTGGCTCGAGCTCGCCGCTTCGGCGGAAATCCCGGCGTTCTGCTGCGTCGCCTGGTCGAGCTGCATCACCGCGGTGTTGATCTCCGACAGCCCGGCGGATTGTTCCGCCGTCGAGGCGGCGATGTCGGAAATGCTGGTGAAGATCTCCCCCACCGAGGACTGGATGCCGCCGAGCGCATCGCCGGCCTGACCGACGAGCGCCACGCCGCGCTTGACCTGCCCCTCGGACGAGGAAATCAGCCCGGCGATCTCGCGCGCGGCCTCGGACGAGCGCTGCGCGAGGGCGCGCACCTCGGAAGCGACCACGGCGAAACCGCGGCCGGCTTCGCCTGCGCGAGCGGCCTCGACCCCGGCGTTCAGCGCCAGGAGATTCGTCTGGAAGGCGATTTCCTCGATCACCGAGGTGATCTTCGAGATCTTCGCGGAGCTTTCGGCGATCTCGTCCATTGCCTGCACCGCCTCACGCACGACCTTGCCGCTCGATTCGGCATTCAACTTGGCCGAGGCCACCATCGTATTGGCATGGCGCGCGCCTTCCGCGGCGGATTGCACCGAGGTGGTGAGCTGGTTCAGCGCGGCGGCGGTCTGCTCGAGCGTCGCCGCCTGGCGTTCGGTGCGCTGCGACAGCTCGTCCCCGGCGCGCGACAGGCCGTGCGATTCGCCCCGGATCGCCTCCGCATTCTCGAGCACGGTGCGCATCGCCTCGTTCAGCTTGTCGGTCGCGGCGTTGAAATCGTGCCGGAGCGTCTCGTATTCGGGCGGGAAAGGGGCGGTGAGGGTACAGGCGAGATCGCCGTCGGACAGCCGCGCAAGCGAGTCGCGCAGCGCCTCGACGACGCGCTGCTGCTTGGCCTGATCCGCGGCCCGGGCCGCCTCCGCCGCGCCGAGCGTTTCCACCGCCTCGGTCACGTCGCTGCCGAGCAGAAGATATTGCACCACCGCGCCGCGGGCATTCGTCACCGGCGCGAGGGTGCCCTCGAGAACGTGGCGGCGATCGCCGAGGCACAGGTCGAAGCGGCCGACGATTTCGTGGCCGTCGGCGGCGCGTGCCAGCGCGGGACCGCCCTCATCGTCGCGCAGGGTCAGGGCCGCGCCCAGATCCTGGCCGATGCGGGCGCCGGTCTGGGCGATGAACCGCTCGTTCGCCGCGGTCAGCCGGCCGTCGAGGGCGCATTCCGCGCGCATCTGGCTGTGGTCGATCGCGCCGAGGATCGCGCCGTCGTGGCGCCGTTCCGTGATGTCGCTCCATTGCGCGACATGGCCGATCTTCGTGCCCTCGGCGTCGCGGACCGGCGCCACGTCGATGCGCAGGGCGATCTCGCCGAGCTCGTGTTCGATGCGCCAGTGGCCGCCCTCCGAGAGGTGGTTTTCCTCGGTGCGGTTGGCCTTGTCGACGAGGATGCCGAGGGCCGAGGTGCCGATGAGGCACTCCGGATCGAAACCGGGGTTGTCATGCCGGATCACCGGGGCGAGGCGGCGGAACAGCTCCACCATCGCCGGGTTCACGGCGGTGATCGTGAAGGCGTCGTCGGTGATCATCGAGGCGGCGGTGCCCGCGTCGAGCGCCGCGCCGCGCATCAGGGCGATGCGATTCACCTCCTGCGAGGCGGCAAGCCCGTCGCGGAAGGCGCCGAGCGATCGCGCGATCGCGCCGATCTCGTCGCCGCGGCCGAGATGGGGCACCGCGGTCGCGTAGTCTTCCGCCGCGATCTGGCGCATCGCCGCGTCGACCTCGCGCAGCGGGCGCGCGACCATGCGATTCGTCGCCCAGGCCATGACCACGAGCAGCCCCGCGAATACCGCGGCGATACCGGCGATCTGCGCGCGCAGGTCGCGCCAGAGCGCCGCCGCATCGGGCGCCACCGACCAGGCGGTCGCCACTGCGCCGACCGGTGCGGCGCCGTCATAGGGAACCGCCGGTGCCGCCTGCATCAGACCGTCCTCGGAGGCGACCAGCGCCTGGTCCGCCAACGCGCGTTGCGCGAGCGCGGTAAGCGCGGCCACATCGGCGCCGCCCTCCCCCTCGGCGATCCGCTGCGCCTTCACATTGCCCTGCGCGTTGATCGCCAGCGCGCCGATGTTCTTGCCCCGCGCGCTTTCCTCCAGCTTGGCGAAATCGCCCTCCACCTGCGCGATCTTCGCATACATCAGCGGTTCGGCGATCTGGCGGGCGAGCGTGGGCGCCGAGGTCGCGGCCACTTCCGTCACCGCGCGATGCACCTGCACGAGGCTCGCGCGGATCACGAGCAGGCCGAGGGCCAGCGCATAGCCGAACCCGGCAACCGCGGCGATGAGGGTGATCTTGGCGAGCACGGAACGCAATTTCGGCGCTTCGGCCTGACGGGGGGCGGTGGGAGCAGCGGGCATGGATCCGATCGTCTTGAGAAGGGGCCTGCGCCCCGAAAATCCCTTTCACCCCTACACCCGACTCCTTTGCAATTTACTAAGAGCCACCGGTTTCGCGCCCTGCCCGGGTCACCCGCCCTTGAAGCCTCCGTCCCGCGTCACTAAGACTTCGGTAAAGAACCGACGCTAAGGATGGCTCGGAGAACCGCAGGAAGGCTGAGGAATGAAAGATCCGATCGACCTCTACATGAACACGCTGGTGCCGATGGTGGTCGAGCAGACCTCGCGCGGCGAACGGGCCTACGACATCTATTCGCGCCTGCTCAAGGAGCGGATCATCTTCCTCGCCGGTCCGGTCCACGACGGCATGTCGACGCTGATCTGCGCGCAGCTCTTGTTCCTCGAGGCGGAAAACCCCTCGAAGGAGATCGCGATGTACATCAACAGCCCGGGCGGCGTGGTGACCTCGGGCCTCTCGATCTACGACACGATGCAGTACATCCGGCCGAAGGTCTCGACGCTGGTGATCGGGCAGGCGGCCTCGATGGGCTCGCTGCTGCTGCAGGCGGGCGAGGCGGGGATGCGCTTCTCGCTGCCGAACTCGCGCGTGATGGTGCACCAGCCCTCGGGCGGCTATCAGGGCCAGGCGACCGACATCATGATCCACGCGCAGGAGACGCAAAAGCTCAAGCGGCGCCTGAACGAGATCTACGTGAAGCATACCGGCAATGACTACGAGACGGTTGAAGCGGCGCTCGAGCGTGACAACTTCATGTCGGCCGAGGATGCGAAGGCCTGGGGTCTGATCGACGAGATCCTCGAAAACCGGACCCCGGTCGACGGCGATAAGTGATCCTCCCCTTAAGCGGGAAGGGCATTTTGACATTGTGATGACGCAGGGGCTGCCCTAGACTCGGGTCTCAGGCAGCCCGCAACGGCCCGGAAAATCCGGGCAAGCCCAGAGGATGACGATGGCGAACAATTCCGGCTCCGACAGCAAGAACACGCTCTACTGTTCGTTCTGCGGCAAGAGCCAGCATGAGGTGCGCAAGCTGATCGCCGGCCCGACCGTGTTCATCTGCGACGAATGCGTCGAGCTGTGCATGGACATCATCCGCGAGGAGACGAAGACCTCGGGGCTGAAGGCGACCGACGGCGTGCCCACCCCGCGCGACATCTGCAAGGTGCTCGACGACTACGTCATCGGGCAGGAACACGCCAAGCGCGTGCTCGCCGTCGCGGTGCACAACCATTACAAGCGGCTCAACCACGGCTCGAAGACCGATATCGAGCTGGCGAAGTCGAACATCCTGCTGATCGGGCCCACCGGCTGCGGCAAGACGCTGCTCGCGCAGACGCTCGCGCGCATCCTCGACGTGCCCTTCACCATGGCCGATGCGACGACACTGACGGAGGCCGGCTATGTCGGCGAGGATGTCGAGAACATCATCCTGAAGCTCCTGCAGGCCTCGGAATACAACGTCGAGCGGGCGCAGCGCGGCATCGTCTATATCGACGAGGTCGACAAGATCACCCGCAAGTCGGACAACCCCTCGATCACCCGCGACGTCTCGGGCGAGGGCGTGCAGCAGGCGCTGCTGAAGATCATGGAAGGCACCGTCGCCTCCGTGCCGCCGCAGGGCGGGCGCAAGCATCCGCAGCAGGAATTCCTGCAGGTCGACACGACGAACATCCTGTTCATCTGCGGCGGCGCCTTCGCGGGCCTCGACCGGATCATCGCGCAGCGCGGCAAGGGCACGGCGATCGGCTTCGGGGCCGATGTGAAAGACCCGGAAAGCCGCGGCGCGGGCGAGCTCTTCAAGGAGCTGGAGCCCGAGGATCTGCTGAAATTCGGCCTGATCCCGGAATTCGTCGGCCGTCTGCCGGTGATCGCCACGCTCGAAGACCTCGACGAGGGGGCGCTGGTGATCATCCTCACCGCGCCGAAGAACGCGCTGGTGAAGCAGTATCAGCGCCTGTTCGAGATCGAGGGGGTGAAGCTCACCTTCACCGACGACGCGCTCAAGGCGATCGCCCATCGCGCGATCAAGCGCAAGACCGGCGCGCGCGGGCTGCGCTCGATCATGGAGGACATCCTGCTCGACACGATGTTCGAACTGCCCGGCATGGACTCGGTGCAGGAGGTCGTGGTGAACGAGGAGGCGGTGGAAACCGCCGGTGCGAAGCCGCTGCTGATCTACGCCGAGAGCACCAAGAAAGAACCGAAATCGGCCGGTTGACCGGTCGGATGGCGGGCCTGCGGGCCCGCCTTTCGTTTCGGGGCCGCCCTGCGGCCGGGCGCCTTGGCGCTCGCTTTTTCGGGAGGGCACGCTTGGGCACTGGACCTTGGCGCGCCACCGGCTATAACAGGGCAAACGCCTGCGGAGACATGCCATGAAATTCCTGCTTCGTTTCTTCACCTGGTGGAACAGCCAGACCTTCGGCACGCAGGTCTATACCCTGCGCAAGGGCGTGAAGGTCGGTGAAGACGATGAGGGCAATATCTATTACCAGAGCCGCGACAAGAAACGGCGCTGGGTGATCTACAACGGCGAAGTGCAGGCGAGCCGGATCCCGCCGGACTGGCACGGCTGGCTGCACCACACCTGGGACGAGCCGCCGACCAAGGCGCCGCTTGCCCACAAGCCCTGGGAACTGCCGCATCAGGAAACCCAGACCGGCCTGCCGACCGCCTATCTGCCCGCCGGCTCGATCCGCCGCGCCGAACCGGTCGAGCGCCGCGATTACGAGGCCTGGCAGCCCGAGGGCTGATCGGGGCCGCAGGAGCGCATATGAGCGAGAATCGCGTCGAAGTCTTGACGGGGGCCATCGTGCTCGCGATCGCCCTCGGTTTTCTGGGCTGGGCCGGCAAGGGGCACAGCTTCGGCAGCACCGTGGGCAGCTACCCGCTGCATGCTTCCTTCCGCTCGGTCGAGGGGATCACGCCGGGCACCGACGTGCGCATGGCGGGGGTCAAGATCGGCACCGTCACCGACATCGGCCTCAACCCGAAGACCTTCTTCGCCGACACCACGATCTCGGTGCGGGACGGGGTGGAGCTGCCCGATGATTCGCAGATCGTGGTCGCCTCCGAAGGGCTGCTCGGCGGTGCCTTCATCGAGATCCTGCCGGGCGGCAGCCTCGACAATCTCGCGCCGGGGGACGAGATCCTCGACACTCAGGGCGCGGTCTCGACGCTTGGGCTGCTGATGAAATTCGCCGGTGCCAAGAGTGGCAATTCCGACGGCGCGACCGGTGGCGACGCCGCTGCGCCGGAGGCCGGGCAATGATCCGCCTCGCGCTTGCGGCGCTGTGGCTCGGTGCCGCGCCGGTGCTGGCGCAGGACGTGATCACGCTGCCCGACACGCCGCAGGAAGGCCAGACCGACACGACCCCGACGCTCGGCCCGCAGGGGCCGGAGACGCGCACGCCCGAGGGCCTCGCCGAGGCGAAGGGCGCGGTGCTGCGCGGGCTCGACAAGGTGGCGGGCACCGCCTCCGACATCACGCTCGCGGTCGGCCAGACGGTCGAATTCGGCCATATCACGGTGACGCTGCAGGAGTGCCGCTACCCGGCGGACGACCCGTCCTCGAACGCCTTCGCCTATCTGGTGATTGCCGACAAGGGCGCGACGACGCCCGATTTTTCCGGCTGGATGATCGCCGACAGCCCCGCGCTCTCCGCGCTCGACCATCAGCGCTATGACGTCTGGGTCATGCGCTGCAAGATCGACTGAGCGTCCGGCACCTCCGGCGCGGCGAAATCCCCCCGCAATCTCAGGGCCTTGGCGAGAATCCGGCGATAGCTGTCGCGGGGGATCTCGATGCCGCCGAGCGAGGCGAGATGCGGCGTCAGATATTGCGTGTCGAAAAGCGCGAAGCCGCCCTGGCGCAGCCGGTCGACGCAATAGGCGAGCGCGACTTTCGAGGCATCGGTGACGCGCGAGAACATGCTCTCGCCGAAGAAGGCGCCGCCCAGCGTGACACCGAAGACGCCGCCGACGAGCCGCCCCCCTTGCCAGACCTCGAGACTATGGGCGTGACCGGCGGCGAAGAGCTCCTCGTAAAGCGTGACGAGCGGCGCGTTGATCCAGGTCTCGGGCCGGTCGGCGCAGCCCTCGATCACGCCGCGGAAATCGGTATTTGTTCGAATAGTGAAGATCTCGCGCCGGATCACCCGGGCGAGAGAGCGTGAAATGTGGAAATTCTGCAGGGGGATCACGCCGCGCAATTTCGGTTCGAACCAGTGCAGCTCGGGGTCGTCGCGGGTCATCGCCATCGGGAAGATGCCCTGCGCATAGCCCGCCAGCAGCAGTTCCGCGCTCAGCCCCGTGTTCATCGCCGCCTCCATCCTCAGGGCGCAGAATGATCCGATTTCGGGGCGGCGGCAAACCGGTTTTCAAAGCAAAACGCCCCCGCGAGGGGGCGTTGCGCAGCGTCAGGGATGGCTGGTTCAGCCGAAGGTCTTGGCCAGCCATTTCTCGAGCCAGTGGATCGAGTAATTGCCGCTTTGGATATCCGGCTCGGCGAGGAGCGCGTGGAACAGCGGCACCGTGGTGTCGACGCCGTCGACGATCAGCTCGCCGAGCGCGCGGCTCAGACGTGCCAGCGCCTCGTCGCGGTCGCGCCCATGCACGATCAGCTTGCCGATCAGGCTGTCGTAATAGGGCGGGATCTTGTAGCCGTCGTAAAGCGCGCTGTCCATCCGCACGCCCAGCCCGCCGGGGGCGTGGTACTGGGTGATCTTGCCGGGGCAGGGGGCGAAGTTCGGCAGCCGTTCGGCGTTGATCCGCACCTCGATCGCGGCGCCGCGGATCGTCAGATCCTCCTGCGCGAAGCTCATCTCCTCGCCGGCGGCGACGCGGATCTGCTCGCGCACGAGGTCGACGCCGAAGATCGCCTCGGTCACCGGATGTTCCACCTGCAAGCGGGTGTTCATCTCGATGAAGTAGAACTCGCCATCCTCGAACAGGAACTCGATCGTGCCGGCGCCGGAATATTTCAGCTCCGCCATGGCCTTGGCGCAGATCCCGCCGATGTGCGCGCGCTGCTCTTGGGTGATGACGGGGCCGGGGGCCTCCTCCAGCACCTTCTGGTGGCGGCGCTGCAGCGAGCAGTCGCGCTCGCCCAGATGCACCGCCTTGCCGCGGCCGTCGCCGAAGACCTGGATCTCGATGTGACGCGGCTTCTGGAGATATTTCTCCATATAGACCTCGTCATTGCCGAAGGCGGCCTTCGCCTCCGACCGCGCGGTGCGGAAGGCGATCTCCAGCTCTTCCTCGGTCTCGGCGACCTTCATCCCGCGCCCGCCGCCGCCGGCGGTGGCCTTGATGATGACCGGGTAGCCGATTTCCTTTGCCGTCTTTTTCGCGGTCTCGACGTCGGGCACGCCGCCGGCGGAGCCCGGAACCACCGGAATGCCGAGCTTCTGCGCGGTGTCCTTCGCGGTGATCTTGTCGCCCATCAGGCGGATATGCGCGGCCGAGGGGCCGATGAAGGTCAGGCCGTGATCCTCGAGCACCTGCACGAAGGTCGCGTTTTCCGAAAGGAAGCCATAGCCCGGGTGGATCGCCTGCGCGCCGGTGATCTCGCAGGCCGCGACGATCGCCGGGATCGAGAGATAGCTTTCCGAGGAGGGCGGCGGCCCGATGCAGACCGACTCGTCGGCCATGCGCACATGCATCGCGTCGGTGTCGGCCGTCGAATGCACCGCGACCGAGGCGATCCCCATCTCGCGGCAGGCGCGGATCACGCGCAGCGCGATCTCGCCGCGGTTGGCGATCAGGATCTTGTCGAACATCCCGGCCCCCTTATTCGACGATCATCAGCGCCGAGCCGTATTCGACCGGCATGCCGTCTTCGACGAGGATGCGCTTCACCGTGCCCGAGTGCGGCGCGGGGATATGGTTCATCGTCTTCATCGCCTCGACGATCATCAGCGTCTGGCCTTCCTTGACCGTGTCGCCGACCTTGACGAAGGCGGAGGCACCGGGTTCCGGCGAAAGATAGGCGGTGCCGACCATCGGCGAGGTCACCGCGCCCGGGAGCGAGGCGGGATCGGCCTCGGCCGCGGCGGCGGCCGGGGTCGCGGCGGGGGCGGCGGCCAGCGGGGCGGCCGCGGGCGCGGCATAGACCGGCGCCGGGGCGGCGATCACGGTCGCCTGTTTCACGACGCGCACCTCGAGGCTGTCGTCTTCGCCATATTCGCGCACGACGGCGATTTCCGTCAGCTCGTTGCGGTTCAGAAGCTCCGCAAGCGCCTGGATGAAGGCCACGTCGTTTTCATGGGATTGTTTGGTCATGCCGTCCTCAGAGGATGCTGTCAGGTCTTGTTCGGCCCGGTCGTTCGTGCCGGGCGCGCCGGTTTTCATGCCGCCTTATACGCGAGGCGGCGAGGGGAGGAAAGCGCTTACGACTGACGCGGGGGAAGCGTGCAGCCGCGAAATCGCCGAAAAAAGCGGCATATGCCCTCGTGGCAGCCCGGCGCGCGGGCAGAGGACGGGGTGCGCGCGGCCTCTCGTTATTTTACCACTTGATAAAATTTCTGACCGTGGCAGCGTGATTGCAATAATAAAGCCAGGGAGGTCATCTTGACCAACAGCCAGTTCACGCCCGGGGTCGTGCCCGGACGCCTTCCGCCCGAGGAGTACGCCGCGGGCTTTGCCGATGTGGCGCCGCCGCTCGGGGCGCACGAGGCCCGCGTCGCCGCCGATCGGTGCTATTTCTGCCATGATGCGCCCTGCACCGTGGCCTGCCCGACCGCGATCGACATCCCGCTCTTCATCCGCCAGATCGCGACCGGCACCCCCGGCGCGGCGGCGAAGACGATCTGGTCGCAGAACATCCTCGGCGGCATGTGCGCGCGGGTCTGCCCGACGGAAAACCTTTGCGAGGGCGCCTGCGTGCGCGAGGAGGCCGAGGGCAAGCCGGTCGAGATCGGCCTCTTGCAGCGCTACGCCACCGATACCGCGATGGCCGAGGGGGCGATGCCCTTCGCGCGCGCCGCGGTGACGGGGAAATCCGTCGCGGTGGTGGGGGCGGGGCCTTCGGGTCTGGCCTGCGCGCATCGGCTCGCGGTGAAGGGGCACGAGGTCACGATCTATGATGCGCGGCCGAAACCCGGCGGGCTCAACGAATATGGCATCGCCGCCTACAAGGCGCCCGAGGGTTTCGCTGCGCGCGAGGTCGACTGGCTGATGCAGATCGGCGGCATCACGCTGGTCGAGAACTGGATGCTCGGGCGCGCGGGCGACGGCACGCTTGACGATCTGCTGGCCGAGCATGACGCCGTCTTCCTTGGTATCGGGCTTTCGGGGGTGAATGCGCTTGGCCTGCCTGGCGCCGAACTCGCCACCCCGGCGACCGAATTCATCGCCGAGCTGCGCCAGTCGCCGGATCTGGCGACGCTGCCGGTCGGCCGCAAGGTGGTGGTGATCGGTGGCGGCATGACCGCGGTCGATGCGGCGGTGCAGGCGAAGCTGCTTGGCGCCGAGACCTCGACGATCGTCTATCGCCGCACGCAGGCCGAGATGCCGGCCTCCGCGCATGAGCAGGAGCATGCGCTGACCCATAACGTGCGGATCATCCCGAATGCGGCGCCGGTCTCGATCGCGAAGGCGGGCGACGCGCTCGAGATCACCTTCGCGCGCACCGAGACCACCGGCGCCGGGCTGCGCAAGCTGGACGACACGTTCACGCTGAAGGCCGATCAGGTGTTTTCGGCGATCGGCCAGGCGCTTGGCCCGCTGCCCGAGGGGCTGGCGAAGGCGGGATCGAAACTTGCCGTGGACGGGGCGGGGCGCACCGGTCTCGCCAAGGTCTGGGCGGGCGGTGACTGCACCCCCGCGGGCGAAGACCTGACCGTGACGGCGGTCGCGCAGGGGCGCGACGCGGCCGAAGACATCCACGCTTTCCTGATGGAGGCCTGACATGGCGGACCTGCGTTCCGAATTCGTCGGGATCAAATCCCCGAACCCGTTCTGGCTCGCCTCCGCGCCGCCGACCGACAAGGAAGTCAACGTGCGCCGCGCCTTCGAGGCGGGCTGGGGCGGCGTCGTCTGGAAGACGCTCGGCTCCGAGGGGCCGCCGGTGGTGAACGTCTCGGGCCCGCGCTATGGCGTGATCTACGGCGCCGACCGCCGCGTGCTCGGCATCAACAACATCGAGCTGATCACCGATCGCCCGCTCGAGGTGAATCTGCGCGAAATCAAGGCGGTGAAGCGCGACTACCCCGACCGCGCGCTCGTCGTTTCGCTGATGGTGCCCTGCGACGAGGCCTCGTGGAAGGCGATCCTGCCGCTCGTCGAGGAGACCGGCGCCGATGGCGTCGAGCTGAACTTCGGCTGCCCGCATGGCATGGCGGAGCGCGGCATGGGCTCGGCCGTGGGGCAGGTGCCCGAATATATCGAGATGGTCACGCGCTGGGTGAAACAGACCACGCGGATGCCCTGCATCGTCAAGCTGACGCCGAACATCACCGACATCCGCGGTCCCGCGCGCGCGGCGAAGGCGGGCGGCGCCGATGCGGTGAGCCTGATCAACACGATCAACTCGATCACCTCGGTCAATCTCGACGACTTCTGCCCCGAGCCGATGATCGACGGCAAGGGCACCCATGGCGGCTATTGCGGCCCGGCGGTGAAGCCGATCGCGCTCAACATGGTGGCGGAGATCGCGCGCGACGCGGCGACCGCCGGGATGCCGATTTCCGGCATCGGCGGGGTGACGACCTGGCGCGACGCGGCGGAGTTCCTCAGCCTTGGCGCGGGCAATGTGCAGGTCTGCACCGCGGCGATGACCTACGGGTTCAAGATCGTGCAGGAGATGATCTCGGGGCTGAGCGATTACATGGATCGCAAGGGCTTCGCCGCGGTCGACGAAATCGTCGGGCGGGCGGTGCCGAAGGTCACCGACTGGCAATATCTCAACCTGAACTACGTCACCAAGGCGGTGATCGACCAGAATGACTGCATCAAATGCGGCCGCTGCTACGCCGCCTGCGAGGACACCTCGCATCAGGCGATCGCGATGGGCGAGGATCGCAGCTTCACCGTCAAGGACGAGGAATGCGTCGCCTGCAACCTCTGCGTCGACGTCTGCCCGGTGGATTGCATCACCATGAAGGAGCTGCCCCTCGGGACGGTCGACCCGAGGACCGGGCGCAAGGTCGAACCCTACGCGAACTGGACCACCCATCCGAACAACCCGTCGCATGGTGCGCCGGCCTGTGCGGTGGGCGGCGAATGACGCCCTGATCCGAGGCGATCTGCGGGGCGGGCCGAAAGGCCCGCCTCAGCGGATCACGTCGAGGCTCGGCTCCGGCTGCGCGGCGCTGGCCTGCCAGGCGCCGGCGGCGCCGGAGCTTGCGGGCTGTGCCTCGGGCGCGGATTCGGCGGGCGGCGCCGTGCTTTCGGCCGGCGGCGCGCTTGCCGAGGCCTCCGTCACCGGCGCTTCCGTCGTCGCGGGCTCGTCGGCGGCGGGCGCATCGGCCGTCGTCGCGGCGGCCTGCGCCGAACCGACCTGCGCCGGCACCTTGCGCAACGCGGCGGCCTGCGCCTCGAGCGGCGTGACGTCGAAAGTCGGCGGCGGGCCGGTCGGCGCGTCCGGATCGGGTTCGGCGTTCTCGCTCACCTGGGCGAGCACCGCCTGGGTGATCCCGGTCTGGTCACTGCCGGTGGCGGCGCGGGCCTGCGCCGTTGCCACCGCCTGACCGCCCCCGGTCTGCGTGTTCACATTCGCGCCCATGCCGCCATTGGTGTTCGCCGCGGTCGCGGCGGGTTCCACCGTTGTGGCGGGCGCCTTCTTCACGGCCAGCGGCATCATCAATGTCGACCAACCGACCTGGGGCATCAGCCCCGATATGCGGTCCATTCCCCACTCTCCTCACTCATAGTCCACCCCCATTCCCCGAGTCTGCGCGCGTGAGGTTACCCGGAGGTGAATCCGCACGGGTTTTTCTGATCGGGGTTAACGGGGCCGGCTCAGGGGCGCAGCAACCGCTCGAAGAGCATCTCGAGGAAGGGGCCGGCCTCGGCGAAAGGGTCGTGCGCGGGGCCGAGCACGGCGCGCACCTGCACGTCGAAATCGGCGTAATGCTGGGTCAGCGCCCAGATCGAGAAGATCAGGTGGTGCGGATCGACCGGGGCGATCCGGCCCGCCGCCGCCCAGGCCGCGATCACCGCCGCCTTCTCGTCGACGAGGGCCTTCAGATCGCCCTCGAGCGCCGCGCGCATCCGCGGCGCGCCCTGCACGATCTCATTGGCGAAGAGGCGGCTTTCGCGCGGCATCTCGCGGCTCATCTCGAGCTTGCGGCGCATATAGGCCATGATCTCGTCGCGCGGCTCGCCCGCGGGGTCCATCGCGCGCAGCGGCGCGAGCCAGTCGTCCATCAGCGCGGTGAGCAGCGCGACGTGGATCGCCTCTTTCGAGGGGAAGTAGTAGAGCAGGTTCGGTTTCGAGAGGCCGGCGACCTCGGCGATCTGGTCGAGCGTGGCGCCGCGGAAGCCCTGCGCGGAAAACACCTCGAGCGCGGCGTCGAGGATGGTTTCGGTGTTGCGGCGCTGGATCCGCGTCTTCGGGCGCGGGGTCGCGGGGCTCGTCTCGGTCACGGCACTCCTCCGGGTTCGGGGGGCTATAACGCAGAGCCGGGCAGCGATCAACGCCGCTGTGGTGGTATGGGGCGGGCTCGCTGGCTTCCGCAATCAGGCGTAAACTTTTCGCAGCAGGGCCGGCCGCCCCAATCTCGAATGCATGCTCAGGTTGACCTGGCAGGGATAAAATATTATCTTCTCTCTCGCGCCATAAAGAGCATTTTGAGTCGGCTTCACCTGTAAATTGGCCCGCTCATGTGGATGATAGGTCTTTCAGGAGACTTATTCACAGGACACTTCGGGTGGTCTCCGACCCCTTGCGCTAAGGAGACGCTGCTACTGTGAGCGCGCTCAACGCACGGCTCCTACACGGGTGCCGTGCGTTTTGTTTCCAGAGAATGCTGTGACGACGCTCCAGATCACTTCGTCGCGTTGTTCGCGCAGTTCCAGAATGGCTGTTCCCGTGGAGCTGCGGACCGCGATCAGCCGCGTGTTGCGATATGATGCCCCCTCGAAATAGAGAGGCGTGCCGGTTCGAACGATTGAAGCGACATAGGCTGGGACATGGTCGAAAATCGTCCATCCGGCCTGAAGCATTTCGTTTTGGTGCTCCGCCCAGATGTGATTGGCGCCAAAGCCGCGGTTGGGGCCGACATGCCTTCCCATAGGCAAGACAATCTGCCCCTCCGGGCGCATGACGCCGGAGAGTTTGAGCGGTGGGATGATGCCGAAATATATGCTTCCGGTAATGGGGTTGATCAGATTTTGGCGGGACATGCGGTGCTCCGGGCAGATGCGAGCCTAGTGGCCCGCCTTGCCGTTCGCAATCGCCTACACAACCCCGATCCCGCGCAGCACGATCTCCTTCACCGAGGCCTTCGCCGCCTCCCAGTCCGCGGGCTGCAGCGCGCCGCCGTTCAGCACCTCGATCTGGTGGCCGAAATCGGCGTAATGCTGGGTCGCGGCCCAGAGAAGGTAAAGCAGATGCTCGGGGTCGACGGGCGCCATCTTGCCCTCGGCGATCCAGCGCTCGATGACTTTCACGCGCCCCGCCGTCCAGTCGCGCAGCGTGGTTTCCAGGTAATCCTGGATCACCGGCGCGCCGTGCATCACCTCCGAGGCCCAGACCTTAGAGCCGTTGGGATGGCGGCGCGAGATCTCCATCTTCGCGTCGATATAGGCGCCGATGCCCTCGGCGGGGCCGGCGGCCGCGTCGAACACATCCGCCGCCTGCAGCCAGACGGTGAAGATCCGCTCCACCACCGCGCGATAAAGCGCCTCCTTGGTGGCGAAATAGTAATGCAGATTGGCCTTCGGCAGGCCGGCGAGATCGGCGATGAGCTGCATCGTCGCCCCCCCGAATCCGGCCTCGGCAAAGACCGATTCCGCGGCCGCCAGAATGCGCTCCTCATGGGCGCGCCGGGTGCTCGCCCGACGGCCTCTGGTGCCTTGCCCGTTTTTTGGGCGTTCGACTGGCCCCTGCTCGTTCACCGCAATCCTTTCGACGCAAACTTGTTGACCGAATGGTCAGAACGTGGCTCCCTCAACCTGACCATACGGTCAGAAAAAGATTCGTCGCAAGAGGGTGAACGCACCCCGAAGCCGACAGGGAGTAAAAGAGATGTCTGCACCCGGAGAAAACCTCCGCACCGATTCCGCACGCCTTTGGGACAGCCTGATGGAGATGGCGAAGATCGGGCCGGGCGTCGCCGGCGGCAACAACCGCCAGACGCTGACCGACGCCGATGCCGAGGGGCGCGCGCTGTTCAAGTCCTGGTGTGATGCCGCGGGGCTCACCATGGGCGTCGACAAGATGGGCACGATGTTCATGCGCCGCGAGGGCACCGACCCGGACGCGCTGCCGGTCTATATCGGCTCGCACCTCGACACCCAGCCGACCGGCGGCAAGTTCGACGGCGTTCTGGGCGTGCTCGGCGGGCTCGAGGTGATCCGCACGATGAACGATCTCGGCATCAAGACGAAGCATCCGATCGTGCTCACCAACTGGACGAACGAGGAGGGCGCGCGCTTCGCCCCCGCGATGCTGGCCTCGGGCGTCTTTGCCGGGGTGCATACGCTCGATTATGCCTATGACCGCAAGGATCTGGAGGGGATGCGCTTCGGCGACGAGCTGAAACGCATCGGCTGGATCGGCGACGAGGAAGTCGGCGCGCGCAAGATGCACGCCTATTTCGAATATCACATCGAGCAGGGCCCGATCCTCGAGGCGAAGGAAAAGCAGATCGGCGTGGTGACCCATTGCCAGGGTCTCTGGTGGCTCGAATTCACGCTGACCGGCAAGGAGGCGCATACCGGCTCCACCCCGATGGCGATGCGGGTGAATGCCGGCCTCGCGATGAGCCGGATCTTCGAGATGGTGCAGGAAGTGGCGATGAAGAACCAGCCCAATGCCGTGGGCGGCGTGGGCCAGGTGACCTTCACCCCCAATTCGCGCAACGTGCTGCCGGGCAAGGTCGTTTTCACCGTCGACATCCGCACCGTCGATCAGGCGAAGCTCGACGGCATGCGCGACGAGATCGAGCCGCGCGCGAAGGCGATCTGCGACGAGCTCGGCGTCGGCTGCGCGGTCGAGCGGGTGGGCCATTTCGACCCGGTCACCTTCACGCCGGAACTGGTGGATCGTGTGCGCCGGGCGGCCGAGACGCTGGGCTACAGCCATCTCGACATCGTTTCGGGCGCCGGGCACGATGCCTGCTGGGCGGCCAAGGTCGCGCCGACGACGATGATCATGTGCCCCTGCGTCGACGGGCTGAGCCATAACGAGGCCGAGGACATCTCGCCCGAATGGGCTTCGGCGGGGGCGGATGTTCTGCTGCACGCCGTGCTCGAGACGGCGGAAGTCAGCGCCTGAGGCAAGCGCCGGGGGGCCAGCCCCCCGGTCCCCCCGAGGTATTTCCGGCAAGATGAAAGCAGCGGCTTTCAGGGAGACAACAATGACCACCAAAGTCATCAAGAACGGCACCATCGTCACTGCGGATCTGACCTACACCGCCGATGTGCTGATCGAGGGCGGCCAGATCATCGCGATCGGCCCGGATCTGAAGGGCGACGAGGTGATCGACGCCGCCGGCTGCTATGTCATGCCGGGCGGGATCGACCCGCATACCCACCTCGAATTCCCCTTCATGGGCACTTTCTCGGCCGATGATTTCGAGGTCGGCACCCGCGCCGCGCTCTCGGGCGGCACCACGATGGTGGTCGATTTCTGCGTGCCGAACCCGGGGCAGAGCATGCTCGAGGCCTACAAGTCCTGGCACAACAAATCGGCCCGGGCGCATTGCGACTACTCCTTCCACATGGCGGTGACCGGCTGGAGCGAGCAGATCTTCGACGAGATGAAGACCGTGGTCGAGGAACTCGGCATCAACACCTTCAAGCATTTCATGGCCTACAAGGGCGCGCTGATGGTGAATGACGACGAGATGTTCGCCTCCTTCAAGCGCTGCGCGGAGCTTGGGGCGATCCCGCTCGTGCATGCCGAGAACGGCGATATCGTGGCGGAAATGTCGGCGAAGCTGCTCGCCGAGGGCAATACCGGGCCCGAGGCGCATGCCTATTCGCGCCCCTCCCAGGTCGAGGGCGAGGCGACGAACCGCGCGATCATGATTGCCGACATGGCCGGCGTGCCGCTTTACGTCGTGCATACCTCCTGCGAGGAGGCGCATGAGGCCATCCGCCGCGCGAAGATGAACGGCAAGCGCGTCTGGGGCGAGCCGCTGATCCAGCACCTGACGCTCGACGAGAGCGAATATTCCAACCCCGACTGGGACCACGCCGCCGCGCGCGTGATGTCGCCACCCTTCCGCAACAAGAAGCATCAGGACAGCCTCTGGGCCGGCCTCGCCTCGGGCACGCTGAGCTGTGTGGCGACCGACCACTGCGCCTTCACCCGCGATCAGAAGCGCTATGGCGTCGGCGATTTCACCAAGATCCCGAACGGCACCGGCGGCCTCGAGGACCGGATGCCGGTGCTTTGGGAAAAGGGCGTGAACACCGGGCGGATCACGATGAACGAATTCGTCGCGGTGACCTCGACCAATATCGCGAAGATCCTGAACTGCTACCCGAAGAAGGGCGCGGTGCTGGTGGGCTCGGATGCCGATCTCGTGGTCTGGGATCCGAAGGCCTCGAAGGTGATCTCGGCCAAGACCCAGCAATCGGCGATCGAGACCAACGTCTTCGAGGGCGTCGAGGTGCATGGCCTGCCGAAATACACCTTCTCGCGCGGCACCCTGGCCTGGGACGGGACGAAATGCCTGACCGCCGAGGGCTATGGCGAGTTCGTCAAGCGCGAGCCGGGGATGCCGGTGACGAAGGCGCTTTCGACCTGGAAGGAGGTCACCGCGCCGCGTCCGATCGCGCGCTCGGGCATTCCGGCAAGCGGGGTGTGATGCGCAAGTCTGAGGCAGGGCCCCGCACGCGGGGCGCAACCCGAACCACCCGACAGGGGAACATCGCATGACCCAGACCGTCATCGAGGCGCAGGGCGTCGATCTCGTCTTCCAGACGGGCGACGGGCCGGTGCAGGCGCTCAAAGACGTCAATCTCGAGGTGAAGAAGGGCGATTTCGTCTCCTTCATCGGCCCCTCGGGCTGTGGCAAGACCACCTTCCTGCGCTGCATTGCGGCGCTGGAAACCCCCACCGGCGGCACGCTCAAGGTCCGCGGCATGTCCGCGGACGACGCCCGCAAGGAGCGCAGCTACGGCTATGTGTTCCAGGCGGCGGGTCTGTACCCTTGGCGCACGATTGCGGGAAATGTGAAGCTTCCGCTTGAAATCATGGGCTATCCGAAGCCGGATCAGGAGGAGCGTGTTCGAAAAGTGCTATCGCTCGTCGATCTCGAGGGCTTTGGCAAGAAGTTCCCCTGGCAATTGTCGGGCGGCATGCAACAGCGCGCCTCGATCGCGCGCGCGCTCGCCTTCGACGCCGAGATCCTGCTGATGGACGAGCCCTTCGGCGCGCTCGACGAAATTGTGCGCGACCGGCTGAACGAGGAGCTTCTCAAGCTCTGGGACGCGACCGGCAAGACCATCGGCTTCGTCACCCATTCGATCCCCGAGGCGGTCTATCTGAGCACCAAGATCGTGGTGATGTCGCCCCGCCCGGGCCGGATCACCGACGTGATCGAGAGCACGCTGCCACGCGGTCCGCGCCCGCTCGAGATCCGCGACAGCAAGGAATTCCTCGACATCGCCCATCGCGTGCGCGAGGGGCTGCGCGCGGGGCATGCCTATGAGTGAGCTGGCACAGCAGGAGGGGCGGCGATGAAGAGCCTCGGCCCGATCCTCACCGTTCTCGCCGCGATCGTCGTGCTCTGGTATGGCGCGACGGTCTGGCTCAACAGCCAGTGGACCTATGACCAGGCCGCGCGTGCCGGCACCACGGTCACCTTCTCCGAGATGGTCGCCGACACGATGAACCAGAGCCGCCCGGTGCTGCCCGCGCCGCATCAGGTGGTGAAGGGGCTCTGGGACGGCCTCATGGGGCAGGCGATCACCTCGAAGAAGAGCCTCGTCTATCACGGCTGGGTCACCTTCTCGGCGACGATGGCGGGCTTTGGCCTCGGCACGCTTGCCGGGATCGCGCTCGCCGTCGGCATCGTGCATAGCCGCGCGATGGATATGTCGGTGATGCCCTGGGCGATCGCGAGCCAGACGATCCCGATCCTCGCGATCGCGCCGATGGTGATCGTGGTGCTTGCCTCGCTTGGCATCAAGGGATTGATTCCAAAGGCGATCATCGCGGCCTATCTCAGTTTCTTCCCGGTGCTTGTCGGCATGGTGAAGGGGCTGCGCGCGCCCGACGGGATGCAGCTCGACCTGCTTCGCACCTATAACGCCTCGCAGCGCGAGACCTTCTTCAAGCTGCGGCTGCCCTCCTCGATGCCCTATCTCTTCGCCTCGCTGAAGGTGGGGGTCGCCTCCGCGCTCGTCGGCACGATCGTCGCCGAACTGCCGGCGGGGGCCACGGCGGGGCTGGGCGCGCGGCTGCTCTCGGGCAGCTATTACGGCCAGACGGTGCAGATCTGGGCCGCGCTTTTCGCCGCGGCGATCCTTGCCGCCGGTCTGGTGATCGTGGTCGGCGTGATCGAGAAGGCCACCCTCAAGCGGATGGGGATGCTGCGATGAGCTGGGAAGGATGGGGTGCGCTCGCCTTCTGGGCGCTGACGACGGCGATCAATTTCACTGTGGCGAAGCGCTGGGGCCGGATGCGCTGGGCGAAGCTTTTCGTGCCGACGCTCTTCGGCATCACGCTCCTGATCCTTTGGGAGGGGCTGGTGCGGGGGCTTTCGGTGAGCCCGGTGATCCTGCCCGCGCCCTCGGCGATCGCGGCGAAGATCGCCGATAACGGCGCGCTGCTCTGGGGCGATTTCCGCCAGACGATCCTGAAGGGGGCGCTTGGCGGCTATATCATCGGCTGCGGCGCGGCGGTGCTGACCGCGATCGCGGTCGACCGCTCGCCGTTTTTGCAGCGCGGCCTGCTGCCGGTCGGCAATTTCGTCGCCGCCCTTCCGATCGTCGGCATCGCGCCGATCCTCGTGATGTGGTTCGGCTTCGACTGGCAGTCGAAGGCGGCCGTGGTCGTGGTGATGGTCTTCTTCCCGGTGCTGGTGAACATGGTCGCCGGGCTCGAGGCGACCGACAGCCTGCAGCGCGACCTGATGGCGACCTATTCGGCCTCCTACCGGCAGAGCCTGCTGAAACTGCGCCTGCCGGCGGCGATGCCCTTCCTTTTCAACGGCCTCAAGATCGCGACGACGCTCGCGCTGATCGGCGCGATCGTTGCCGAGTTTTTCGGCAGCCCGACCGCGGGCATGGGGTTTCGCATCTCGACCGCGGTGGGGCAGCTTGATCTGCCGCTCGTCTGGTCCGAGATTGCGGTGGCGGCATTGGCGGGATCGGGCTTTTTCGGCCTGATGGCGCTGATCGAGAAGGCAGTGACCTTCTGGCATCCCTCCCAGCGGGGGAACTGAGTTGACCAAACCCCGGGCTCAGAATCCGGGGGACCAACAGGAGAGACGACGATGAAGAAATTGCTGATCGGGGCGGCGGGGCTTGCGCTGATGGCCGGGGCGGCCTCGGCCGAGGAGCTCACGCTGCAGCTCAAATGGGTGACGCAGGCGCAGTTCGCCGGCTATTACGTCGCCAAGGACAAGGGCTTTTACACCGACGAGGGGCTCGACGTCACGATCAAGCCGGGCGGCCCGGATATCGCGCCCGAGCAGGTGATCGCGGGCGGTGGCGCCGATGTGATCGTCGACTGGATGGCGGCCGCGCTTGCCGCGCGCGAAAAGGGCCTGCCGCTGGTGAACATCGCGCAGCCGTTCAAGCATGGCGGTCTGGAGCTCACCTGCCTGAAGGAAACCGGCATCTCGGCGCCGACCGACTTCCCGGGCCATACGCTCGGCGTCTGGTTCTACGGCAACGAATATCCGTTCTACGCCTGGATGGCGAAGCTCGGCATCCCGACCGATGGCTCGGAAAAGGGCGTGAAGGTGCTCAAGCAGGGCTTCAACGTCGATCCACTGCTGCAAAAGCAGGCCGATTGCATCTCGGTGATGACCTATAACGAATGTGGTCAGGTGCTCGATGCCGGCATCACCCCGGATCAGCTGGTGACCTTCATCTACCTGCAGAACGGCGTCGGCATGCTCGAGGACGGGCTTTTTGTCCTCG